>NZ_JBNNJZ010000660.1:0-4171 GCF_050270335.1 Streptomyces sp. NPDC059900 | reverse complement strand
ACCCGGCATGCCGCCTCACGTCCCCCTCGCCCCCCGCCTTGTCACTAGCGGCCCGGGCTCAAGGAGCTGGCCCACACCCACCGTGCCGGGGTGCGTGCGTCGTCTGTGCCATGCCCGAGCTGCAGGATGCGCGGAACCACGTGAGCACACCCCCCTTCGTACGGTCACCGCAGTAGGTTGTCCCGATGACCAATTCCCTGCCGCCCGGCGGTGTCGTGCTCGGTGCGGACGAGCTGGAAGACCGCTGGAGAAACGCCTGGCGGCCGGAGCAGGTCGCGGGGCGGTTGAACGATGTCGATACACCCTGGTGCGTCGCAGCGGGATGGGCGCTGGACCTGTTCCGCGGGGAGCAATCGCGTCGGCACGGCGATCTGGAGATCGCCGTGCCCGCAGCGGCGTTTCCTGAGATCCGGGAACGTTTTTCTGAGTACGAGTTCGATGCGGTGGGCTCGGGACAGGTCTGGACGGCAGCGGGAGCCGAGACGTTGGAGGCCACCCACCAGACCTGGCTGAGGGATCCGGCGAGCGGTCAGTTCCTGTTCGACGTGTTTCGCGAGCCGCATGAGGGCGATACGTGGATCTGCCGTCGGGACCCACGCCTGCGCCTGTCGTATGACGCGATCATCGAGCAGACAGCAGAGGGCATCCCCTACCTGATGCCGGAGTTGGTGCTGCTGTTCAAAGCCAAGGCGGTGCGCCCCAAGGACCAGAGGGACTTCGAGGGGACGCTGCCGCTGTTGGATCGCGCGCGCCGGGGCCGACTCAGCAGCTGGCTGGAGCTCGTACACGCCGGACACCCGTGGCTGGCCGAGCTGGCGGCGTAGGCACAATCGCCCTCGTCTCAGCCCCGACTGCCGGACAGCGCGGATGAACCCCTGGCCGGGAGTCTCGGGAGCGCGTGCTGCCCCTTCCCCTGAAGGGGCCGGTCAAGGCCATCCGATCGTGTCGTTCTGCATGTGCTGCGCACGGGCAGGCATCGTCCACCGGCACACACCAGGCCGACCGTCCGGAGCTCCGGATCCCGAGGACGGCCGGCACAACGTCAAGGAGGCCCGGCTGTGGCCAGCCAGTTCCAACACGACAAACTCACGGCCATGTTTGCGGCTTTCGACGCAGATTCCGACGGCTACCTCCGAGAGACCGACTTCGAGACGCTCGCCGCCCGCTGGGGCCGGCTGCCCGGCGTAGAGCCCGGCACCGAGCTGCGAGCGCGGGTCGAGGAGATGTGCAGAGGCTGGTGGCGCACTCTGCGGGCCGCCGCCGACACCAATCGCGATGACACGGTGGACATGAGCGAACTGCTTGCTGTGGTCGACCAGTTGCCCACCATGCGTGAGGAGGTCGCGGCAACGGCCGACACCATCTTCGACGCCGTCGACAGGGACAAGGACGGCCGCATCTCACCCACCGAGCACCAGCAGCTGATCGAGACGTGGCACGGACAGCCCCGCGACACGCGTGACATCTTCCCGCTTCTCGACCACGACGGGGACGGTTTCCTCACGCGCACCGAGTTCGCGGCCCTGTGGACCCAGTTCTGGATCAGCGACGACGCCGCAGAACCCGGCAACCTGATGTGCGGCCGCCTTCCGGGCCAGTCCTCGCCCTCCGGGAGCCCGGCCCCGCCCCCGGTCTGAGGCGCACCGTGGCGTACCGCCCCGGACCGCGGAAACACCTGCCAGGCAGTTGTCATGTTCGGCGGCAGGAACGGCCTCGGCACTCCGGTGACCGTGGCCGCCAAGGACCAGTTCCTCGCACCGGCCGTGGCCGATGTCAGAGGTGACGGAGCTCTGGACCTGATCGACCGCGACAGGGGGGCGCAGGAGCAGGCCCCTTCCCGGATACCGGGGCGGATCGCGTAGGGCCCGTTCGACCGGGACGGCGCCCCGGCCCGGCTGGCGGGCCAGGACCGGAAGGCCGCCGGAGGCGGGACCACCGCCGGGGGCTTCGACGGCGACGGCTTCGACGACCTGCTCTTCACCGGCAGCCCGCCCTGTGCGGACGACGAGGTGCCGGGCCCTGACCCGACTTCGGCAGCCGCGTACTTCCGCGGCAGCTCTGAGGGGCCGGTCCCGGCCGCCCGACCCGGGGTCTGGACAACGGCATCGGGGACGGAGTCCTCACCCCGCTGGCCGGCGACGGGGACGGCGGCGGCATCACAGGCCTCCTCGTCGGCGCAGGGGGCATCTCGTCGCCGGCCGTCGGCCTCGACCCGGGAGAGGCTCCCCCTCGTCTTCGGCGCCGCGGGCGGCGACGGCACGGGCCGGCGCACCACGGTCTATGACCAGCAGACCCCGGGCATCCCCGGCGGCTCGCAGGGCAAGGGCATGTTCGGTGCCCTCTCCGGCACCGGCGAGGTGAACGGTGACGGACATCCCGACCTGGTGATCAGTACTCCGGGCGGGGACGAGGCGGGCCGCTTCAGGCTGCTGCCCGGCGAACTCGACGGCTCCGGCCCCGCCCCGTCCGGGGCCACCGCCTGCGACGCGACGGCCTACGGCCGCACATCGATCAGCGCCACGCTGCCCCCGCTGGACATCAACGGCGACACATACGCCGACGTGGTCGCTGAAACACCGGGCGGACTCCTGCTCTTTCCGGAGGGAAAACGACGTTCCCCGCCAGCCACCCGAAACTCACCACGGTGGCGAAAGCGCGGACGGACACGTCGAACTGACGCTGAAGAGCCCTCGCCCCCGCGTATCGAGGCCATCCTGTTGGTGAAGGCGGTGCCGCGGAAGTTCAGTGGGCCCTTGCAGCTTCGCGCGTACCCGTCAGCCACCGCACGACCTCGATCGCCCGGTAGGGGCCGCCGTCCGGGCTCAGGTCCGAGAGGAAGTCCAGGTCCTGGCCCAGGGTGAGAACCGGTGGCTCGTCCTGTCCGCGGGGTTGACGCTGGCCGAGTCCGGCGGTGGCCAGCAGGCCGTTGCACAGGCACAAGCGGCCCTCGGTATCGCTCGCCGAGCCGCCCTTGCGGCGGTAGGCGGCCTCCGGTTCTGCGGGGCAGCGGTAGCCGATCGCACCGCCGGCGGTGCGGTAGGGGGCGCGGAGATAGCCCAGGTCGCAGACGCGGCGACGGGCCGTGCGCACGACGGGGTCGGACAGGGTGCCCGGCACCTCGGCGACCTTGAAGGGGAACGCGGCAGGGGATGCCTTCGGATCGTTGCGCACCTTCAGCTGCTGGGCGTGGGCCCGGTTGCGCAGTGCCTGGCGCAGGCCGGGCTGAAGGCCGGACTCCTCGCAGAGCGCGAACGCGCTGCCGACCTGCACACCGGCCGCGCCCAGGGCTCGGGCCGCCGCGAGCCGTTGGGGGTGGGCGGTGCCGCCCGCGAGCCAGAACGGAATATTGATCTTCGCCATCTTGGCCAGGTCGGGGTGATCTCGCGGTCCGTAGAGGGGCTCGCCCCGGGCATCCAGTTGCCACTTGCCGCGCGGCGGTGCGCTGTGCCCGCCCGCGCCATGAGTCTCGATGACAAACCCGTCGGGGACGGTGGCTTCGTCGCGGGCCAGGTAGCCGGCCAGGAGCGGCAGCGAGACGATGGCCAGCACGTGCGGTCGGCGCAGTGGTGTGGTGATGCCCGTGACCGGGGTGGCCGGGGGATGCGCGGTGGTGGATTGCAGGACGCGTGCGGTGGGGGCGAGCGGTGTGATCCGTATGTCCTGCACCTGCCGCGTGTCCTGCGCCGGCTTCCCTCGGCAGCCGCTGCCCTCGCCGCCTCTTCTTCCGCCCTGGCCCCCGCCTGGGCCTCCGCACTGGCAGCCCTGGTCCGTACCGAGACGGGTGCGGCCCAGCACGGCCGCCGGGTCGAAGGTATGGACGTAGTCCTCTTCGGTTCCTTCGAGCCGCAGGCGTATGCTCACCGGCCGCATCCGCGTCAGTTGCCGCGTCAGCTCGGGGACATGCCCCGGGACGCCCGCACCCACCAGGACGCAGTCCACCCCTGCGAGGATGGCGCCGAACAGGCCCGGAGCGAGAGCCAGTTGGATCTTTTCGAGGTAGTTGATCCCGACCGGGGCCCGGTGTCCCTCTTTGGCCAGCCACACTTCGACGAAGTTGCCGAGCACGGTCAGGAGTTCGGCCAGTTCCCCGCGCTCGACCCGCAGCATCGGCTGTGCACGAAAACGCTCGCCCGGCACGAGACCGCCCTCGACGTAGAAGCGGTCCAGGACC
>NZ_JBNNJZ010000659.1:0-4178 GCF_050270335.1 Streptomyces sp. NPDC059900 | reverse complement strand
CTTAACAAAAATATCAGGGTCACGCCTCCTCCCCGGGTGCCGGTCGCCGCCCGGTCCCGGTTGGGCGGGCGCCCGCAGGGCTGGAAGACTGTGTCCCATGAGCGACTCTGCCCCCGACGCCCCCACCGGCCCCCTCGTCATCGACATCTGGTGCGAGCTCCAGTGCCCGGACTGCCGGACCGCCCTCGACGACGTGCGCGCGCTCCGTGCCCGCTACGGCGACACCGTCGACCTGCGCCTGCGGCACTTCCCCCTCGAAAAGCACAAGTACGCCTTCGCCGCCGCCCAGGCCGCCGAGGAGGCCTTCGAGCAGGGACAGGGCTGGCCGTACGTCGAGGCCGTCCTCGGCGGGGTCGAGGACCTGACCCGCAAGGGCGAACCCTTCCTGGTCGAGATCGCGCGCGAACTGGGCCTGGACGCCGAGGAGTTCGACACCGCCCTCGTCGACGGCCGGCACATCCTGATGGTCGACGCCGACCAGGCCGAGGGCAAGGCGATCGGCGTCACCGGCACACCGACGTACGTCATCGGGGGCGAGCGCCTCGACGGCGGCAAGAGCCAGGACGGCCTGCGCGAACGCGTCGAGGAGATCACCGACCTCCTGCTCGCGGCCTCCGGGCAGGACGCTTCCTAGCGACGCCGCACGGCCGCCTCCCGCAGGCGCGTCGCGGAGCAGCCGCCCGTCCTAGAGCAGCTGCTTGAAGACGTAGTACATGACCGGTTCGTAGCCCAGCGACTCGTAGAGGCCGAGGGCCGGGGCGTTGCCCGCGAAGACGTTGAGGCCGATGCGCTCCAGGCCCACCGCGCGGGCCTGTGTCTCCGCCAGGAGCATCAGCGAGCGGCCGTGGCCGTGTCCGCGGTGCTCCTCGTCGACCTGGACGTCGAAGACGAACCCCTCCCCGTCGCGCAGCGCCAGCCAGAGGGTGCCGACCTTCGTGCCCTCGTGGGTGAGCACACTGAGGCTGGTGCCGGGAGTGGCCAGGCCCCGGGGCAGATGGTCGGCGTGGTCGGCCTCCGACTTGGCCCGCGCCTGGTCCGCCGGGACCCCGCGCTCGATCCAGGTCTGCGCGTACTCCTCCTTCTCGCGGGCCAGCCACACCTCGTACTCGTCCTCGGTCATCTCCCGCCCCTCGACACCCGCGGGCAGCGCCGGCGGCTCGGCGGTCAGGGGCTTGGCCATGCGGCGGTTGCGCTCCACATAGCCGAGGGAGACGGCGAGGCGGTGGGCCGCCGCGGCCTCGGCGGGCACGGCCACTTCGATGCGGTTGCAGCCCCAGCCGCGCACCACCTCTTCGGCGGCGAGCACGGCGACGGTGGCACGGCCGCGCCTGCGGTCGGGTTCCTCGATGCTCAGGTCCCGCATCTCGGCGACGGCGGGCCCGAACACGGGGTGCGTGGCGAGTTCTATCCCGCCCACGGGACGGCTGTTGACGCGCACTTCGTACGTGCGTGACTTGGCGCCGTCAGCGCTCTGCTGAAGCGGCCCGGTCGGCCGCAGGGTCGTGGTCATCAGTGGTGTTGTACCCGCCCTGCGGCCCGAGCGTCATCTGGATTGCCCGCACTTGCGGCCTCGTAGGGCCTCTCGCCCCGGCCGGATCACGGGTCGAGGTCGTCCGCCGCCCGCTCCGCGAAGATCCGCATCGCCTTGGCGGTCACCGGACCCGGCATGCCGGGCAGTTCACGACCGTCGATGCGGTGCACGGCCTGGACGTCACGGAGCGTCGAGGTCAGGAACACCTCGTCGGCCCGGTCAAGCACGTCGAGCGGCAGATCCGTCTCCCGCGCGTTCGTCCAGTCGACGGTCAACGCGCGCGTGATGCCCGCCAGGCATCCGGAGGCCACCGGCGGCGTGTGGATCTCGCCGTCGAGGACGACGAAGACGTTCGACCCCGTGCCCTCGCACAGCTGTCCCACCGTGTTCGCGAACAGTGCCTCCGAGGCGCCCTGCTCGTGGGCGCGCGCCAGGGCGACGACGTTCTCGGCGTACGACGTGGTCTTCAGGCCGGTCAGGGCGCCGCGCTCGTTGCGGGTCCACGGCACGGTGATCACGGCGGTCGTGTCGGGGCGCCGCGCGGCCTCGCCGTGGGCCACGACCAGCGTCTGCCCCTGGTCACCGCGGTCCGAGCCGAGCGGCGAGAGGCCCCCGGTGTACGTGATGCGCAGCCGCCCCAGCGGCATCGGGTCGGCGTCGAGCACCGCGGCGCAGGCCGCGCGCACCTCGTCCAGGTCGGGCTCGGGCAGGCCGAGGCCGCGTGCCGAGCGGGCGAGCCGGTCCAGGTGCCGGGTCAGCGCGAAGGGCCTGCCCTCGACCGACTTCACCGTCTCGAAGATGCCGTCGCCGACGGTCAGACCGTGGTCGAGCACGGAGACGCGGGCGGTCTCCAGGTCCTGCAAACCGCCGTCAAGCCAGATCTTCACCAAGGGGTCCCTCCACTCGCTTCGTACGCTCCCGACGCTACCGCCAGCAGCCGTTCCGCCTTCAGTTCGGTCTCCCGCCACTCCCCCTCGGGGTCCGAGCCCCAGGTGATGCCCGCGCCGGTGCCGAACCGCAGGACGGCAGCGTTCCCGGCGGACCGGTCGATCCAGAAGGTGCGGATGCCGACGGCCAGCTCGCCGGTGCCCCGGTCCGCGTCGACCCAGCCGATGCCGCCGCAGTACGGGCCGCGGGGCGCGGTCTCCAGGGCGTCGATGATGCGCAGGGCGCTGGACTTGGGGGCGCCGGTGACGGAACCGGGCGGGAAGGCGGCGGCCAGGACGTCGGGCCAGCCCGCGCCGGGGCGCAGCTCGCCCCGGACGGTGGAGACGAGATGGACGAGGCCGGGGTGCTTCTCGACCACGCAGAGGTCGGGGACCGTCACGGAGCCGGTCACGCAGATCCGGCCGAGGTCGTTGCGGACGAGGTCCACGATCATGACGTTCTCGGCGTAGTCCTTCTCCAGGAGATCGGCCTCGGTCCGGCCCGTGCCCTTGATCGGCCCCGACTCCACGACACGCCCCTCGCGGCGCAGGAACAGCTCGGGGGACGCGGTGGCTATCTCCACGCCGTGCCCGGGCAGCCGGATCGTTCCGGCATAGGGAGCTGGGTTCCCGCGCGCCAGGAGCGCGGTCAGGGCGTCCACGTCGGCGTCCTGCGCCACCGGCGCGGACAGCACGCGGCAGAGGTTCGCCTGGTAGACGTCGCCCGCCGCGATGTGTTCGCGCACGCTTCGTACGCCGTCCACGTACGCGGCGCGGTCGAGCGACGACGTCCAGTCACCGGCGGCCGGCCCGCGCCATGCCCCCGGCACCGGAGCGGGCACCGGTTCCTCGCGTACGTCGTCGAAGCGGGCGCAGACCAGTTCGCCCTCGAAACCGGCGGCGACCGCCCAGAAACCGCGGGAGTCGAGAGCCGAGGGATCGCTGGTCACGTCCCTGAGGCCGGTCGCGAGCAGGCCGCCGAAGCGCGCCATGGGCAGGGTCGCCCCCAAGGGCGGCCGGGAGGACATCTGAGGGGCGCTGTGCACGTCTGCGAGTCTATGACCGGTGTCCTGGTGGTGCCCCGGCCCGGCGACAGCGCAGCACGCTGCGCAAACGCGTTTTTGTACTGGCCCAGGAATCCGCTAGAGTTCAACACGTCGCCGGGACGCGCAAGCGGACCGGGAAAGACAAGCGGACGTAGCTCAGTTGGTAGAGCGCAACCTTGCCAAGGTTGAGGTCGCCAGTTCGAACCTGGTCGTCCGCTCGCAGGAAGTGGGGGATCTTCCCGAACCCCCGCACTCCTGGTGGAGTGGCCGAGAGGCGAGGCAACGGCCTGCAAAGCCGTCTACACGGGTTCAAATCCCGTCTCCACCTCCAAGCGCGATTAGCTCAGCGGGAGAGCGCTTCCCTGACACGGAAGAGGTCACTGGTTCAATCCCAGTATCGCGCACGCAGCACAGCACAACCGAAGGTCCGGTCCGCAAGGATCATTCCCGCGCGATTAGCTCAGCGGGAGAGCGCTTCCCTGACACGGAAGAGGTCACTGGTTCAATCCCAGTATCGCGCACGCAGTACGCACCACACGCAGGTTCACCTGCGCGATTAGCTCAGCGGGAGAGCGCTTCCCTGACACGGAAGAGGTCACTGGTTCAATCCCAGTATCGCGCACCATCCGTACGAAGCCCCCGGCCGTCTCCACGGCCGGGGGCTTCGTCGTTCCT
>NZ_JBNNJZ010000658.1:0-4186 GCF_050270335.1 Streptomyces sp. NPDC059900 | reverse complement strand
GACCGGTGAGCGTGCCCGCAGCGGGCATTCCCTGGTTCCTCACGCTTTTCGGCCGGGACTCCCTGCTCACCTCGTACTTCGCACTGCCCTACCGGCCGCAGGCAGCGGCAGGCACCCTGGCCGCGCTGGCCGCCACCCAGGGCACGGAGTACGACGCGTTCCGCGGCGAACAGCCCGGCCGCATCGTGCACGAGGTACGCCACGGCGAGCTCGCGCACTTCCGGCAGGTGCCCTACGGCCGCTACTACGGTTCCGTCGACGCCACCCCGCTGTTCCTCGTCCTGCTGCACGCCCACGCCGAAGCAACTGCCGACCGTGCGCTCGCAGTCCGCCTGGAGCGCCACGCCAGGGCCGCGGTGGAGTGGATGTTCACCGACGGAGGCCTTGCGGAGCACGGTTACCTGGTCTACGAACCCGACCCGAACGGCCTGGTCAACCAGAACTGGAAGGACTCCGCCGGAGCCATCTGCTTCACCGACGGCACCCAGGCCAAGGGCCCCGTCGCGGTGTGCGAGGCGCAGGGATACGCCTACGACGCCCTGGTGCGTACCGCGTCCCTGGCCCGCACCACGTGGCACGACCCGGCCTACGCACAGCGGTTGGAGAGTGCGGCCGCCTCGCTGCGTACCCGCTTCCACCGGGACTTCTGGATGCCGGAGCAGTCTTTCCCCGCCCTCGCCCTGGACGGCGAAGGGCGGCAAGCCGACGCGCTCGCCTCGGACGCGGGTCACCTGCTGTGGTCCGGCATCCTCGACCAGGACCGCGCCGAGCAGGTCGGCCGGCGGCTCTTGCGGCCGGACTTCTTCACCGGCTGGGCGATCCGCACGCTGGCCGCAGGACAGACGCCCTACCACCCGCTCTCCTACCACCGCGGCAGCTGCTGGCCCCACGACAACGCGCTCGTGGCGCTCGGTCTGGCCCGCCACGGACTGACCCAGGAGCTGACGACGCTGGCCCGTGGCCTGGTCGAAGCGGCAGCGCACCACGGCTACCGCCTGCCGGAGGTCATGGCGGGCTACGACCGCTCCGAGCTGCCGGAGCCCGTCCCCTACCCGCACTCCTGCTCCCCCCAGGCCTGGGCGGCGGCGACACCGCTGGCGCTGCTCACGGCACTGCGCGAAGGCAGCTGAGGCTCTCCCCGCGAGAGCCGCGCCCCTCAGATCCCGTGCCGTGGTGCACCGCACTGTGCACCACGGCACGGACAGAGCCGGGGCCTCCGGACACCTGACGTTCCGGCGGCCCCGGCCTAGTGATGCTGCGTCATGTGGGCCAGGGTCTGCATCGCGCTGTCCGGGGCGAAGGCGCTGTCGATGCCTTCCGCTGCTCCCTCGGCCGCCTCGATGGAGCGCGGCATCAGGATGTCCTCGTAGGCGGTGATCGCCTGGTCGACGGTGGCGCCTGCGATGAGGGCCCCGGCGAGGTCCGCGCCGTCGAGCATGGCGAGGTTGGCGCCCATCCCGGAGAAGGGGGACATGAGGTGGGCGGCGTCCCCGAGGAGGGTGAGGCCGGGAGTGCGGGTCCAGGTGTGCGGGACCGGCAGGGCGTACAGGGGGCGGTTGGTGTAGCCGGTGTCGGTGGCGGTGATGAAGCCCAGCAGTTCGGGGCTCCAACCGGTGAACTCGGCGAGGAGAGCTTCGCGTACGGCGGCGGTGTCGGTGAGGTCGACGCCTGCCTGCTGGTGCCAGTTCTCGGCGGTGCGCATGCCGACGTAGACACGGATGTGTCCGCCGCTGTTGCGCTGGGCGACGAAGCCCTGGTTGTTGTCGAGGGCCATCATGGTTCCGTCGCCGGTCAGTCGGGCGAGATCGGGGTGACGATGGTCGGCGTCGCCGAGGCCGGTCTCGACGAAGGTGACGCCGGTGTAGACCGGGCTCGCGCCGGACAGCAGGGCGCGGACTCTGGACCAGGCTCCGTCGGCCCCGACTACGAGGTCGGCGTCGGCGGTCGTGCCGTCGGCGAAGTGCAGGCGGTGGGTGGCGTCGCCGAGTGGAGTGACGCGGGAGAGTTTGTGGTTCCAGTGCACGGTGTCCGGCTTGAGGGAATCGAGGAGCAGGCCGCGCAGTTGGCCGCGGTCGATCTCGGGGTTGCCCTCGGCGGTGTCCGTCGCGGGCGGGGCCGCGTCGAACAGGATACGCCCGTCGCGGCCGACCAGGCGCATCTGCTGGCCCTCGGGGCGCGCCTCGGCCAGGAAGTCGTCCAGCAACCCGGCTTCGCGCAGCGCGTGTTGGCCGGAGCGGGGATGCATGTCGAGACTGCCGCCCTGGTCGCGTGCGGTGCGGGATGCGTCGGCGTCGTAGACGGTGGCGGTGATGCCGTGTTCCTGGAGGACGCGGGCGCAGATCAGGCCGCCGGGTCCTGCGCCGATGATCGCGATGCGGGCTTGTGCGGGAGTGGTGTTCATGGCTGTTCTCCGTTCGTGCCGCACAGCAGTGCTGCGGTGCGAGAAGGGGTGGTCGCTTGATGCCGTGCGGAGGGGCAGGGTCAACTAGCGGTCGTGGCGCGGTTGTTCTCGGGCCGGTCTGCGGTCTGCGGGGGTCCGGCCTTCTTCAGCGCGACTTCGACGACGCAGACCGCGGCGACGAAGGCGAGGGCACACAGGACCGCCCCGGTGAGGAAGATCTGGTGGGTGCCGTCGGTGACCGCGGCGGCGCCGCCGACGTCCGACGGGTGGGCCGCGACGGCGCGGGTGAACAGCGAGCCGAAGACCGCGACGCCGAGCGAACCGCCCAGCGTGCGGAAGAGGTTGACCGAGCTCATCGCGGCGCCCATGTCACGCGTGGCGACACTGTTCTGCGCGATGGTGCCCGCCATCTGCAGGGTGAAGCCCAGACCGATGCCGACAAGCACCATGCAGAGCCCGGTCGACAGCCGTGATGTGCCGCTGTCCATGGTGGCGAGCAGGGCAAGGCCCAAGGTCAGGAATCCCGTACCGAGCACCGGGAAGATCTTGTACTTCCCGGTGGCGGACATGACCTTCCCCGCGAGGGTGGACACGATCACCACCGGGATCATCATGGGCAGCATCAGCAGCCCGGAGTTGGCGGCGGACGCGCCCTGCACGGTCTGCTGGAACAGCGGCAGGTAAAGCCCCGCGCCGAACATGACCACGCCTGCGGCCAGGATCATCGCCACGGCGAGCGGGTAGTTGCGGTGCCCGGTGAACACCGACAGGGGCAGCAGCGGCTCGTCGGCCCGCTTCTCCGTACGGATGAACAAGGCGAGCCCCGTCACGGCCGCAGCCGCCAGGGCCAGGATCTGCCATGAGCCCCACGGGTAGGTGGTGCCCGCCCAGGTGGCGGCCAGCACGATGGCGCCGATGGAGACGGTCAGCAGGGCGATCCCCGCCCAGTCGACCTTTACTTTGATGCGCCGGGCGGGCACGTGCAGCATCCGCCACAGCCACACCAGGGCGAGCAGCCCGAGCGGCAGGTTGATGTAGAAGGCCCAACGCCAGTCCCAGTGACCGGTGATGAACCCGCCGAGCAGCGGACCGCCGATGGTGCCGATGGCCATGACCGAGGCGGTCATGCCCTGATATCTGCCCCGCTCGCGAGGCGGCACGAGGGCGGCGATCAGGGCGAAGGCACCCGCGCCGATACCGCCGGCACCGACACCTTGCAGGGCGCGGAAGACGATGAGGCCGGTCATGGACTGCGCGGCGCCGCAGAGCGCGGATCCGACGACGAACACGGCTATCGAGGCGAGATACAAGGGCTTGCGGCCGTACAGGTCGCCGAACTTGCCCCAGACCGGGGTGGTCACGGCGGTGACGAGCGTGTAGGCCGTCACGACCCAGGACATGTGCTCGATGCCGCCCAGGTCACCGACGATCGTCGGCATCGCGGTGCCCACGACCATGTTGTCGAGCATCGAGAGCAGCATCGCGAGCATGACGCCTAGCAGCACCCAGCGCACGCTTTTCGGCACGGTCGAGGAGTCGGCGGAGGGGAGGGACGCAGACGTGGACATGGCTGATCACTCCTTTCGGAGGTGCCTTCGGAGATGAGGAAGAGGAAGAGAGCGGCCGTACGGAGGGGCCGGGCGGTGGCTCACGGCCACCGCTGCGGAGCCTCGCGGCGCCATCTCAGAAAAGCACACCAACTCAATAAGTGCAACGACTCAACTTTTGAACTCGGGCAACCGAGAGGTAGAGTCCCGGTATGACCGACACCGAGAGCGGCATGGG
>NZ_JBNNJZ010000657.1:0-4189 GCF_050270335.1 Streptomyces sp. NPDC059900 | reverse complement strand
CCCGAGCTCCCTGAGCCTTTGTTCCTCGTCTGGCAGCGGTGCTTTGGCCGATGCGGGACTCGACCAGGTGGTGCGGGACAACGTTGTACCTCCGTCGTGAGCGGTCGTACGGGGAGAGGTCGTGCGGGAAGCGGGTGGTGCTGATTCAGCGGTCGTGCCGGTGCGGCGGGCCGTGGCCGGGGGCCTCAGCCCGAATCCCGTACAGCCGTCAGACAGCGCGTGCGTGCCTGCATGAATGCCTCGGCCGCCGCGTCCGCGTCACCGGGCGACCGGGTGCGGTACGTCCACGGAGCCACCGTGTAGAAGGGGTCGAGGACCTCGAAAACCCGCCCGGCGTCCTGGAATTGGTGGGCGCCCCACAAGGCGTGGGCCAGGTAGTTGAGGTCGAGCAGCGACGTCGCCGCGGGCAGCGCGTGCTCGAACCACAGGTGCAGCGCGCGAAGGGCGGAGCGGGTCGCGTCCTCCCCTATCCAGTGCAGGTCCAGGGCGTGCTCGCTGCCGCCGTCCTTGCGGTAGCGCTCGACGCGCACATACAGGGGCAGTACGTGCAGGGCCGAGCCCGCGTGGGCCGACCCCGACGCCCAGTGAGCGAAGTTGACCGCTTCGGTGAGCGGGCCGTTGGGGCGGCGCGTGTACGCGAACTGGAGCATCCGGTGGTAGGCCTCGCGGTTGCCGGGGTCACGCTTGTCGGCCTCGGCCAGGAGGTGCCAGGGGCCGGGGAACAGCATCGGCTCGGGGGCCGGTACCCGGTGCTCGTCCCACCGCTGGCCCTTGTCGAGCTGGGCGAGGGCGAGCAGACAGACCCAGGGCACCGGGTCCTCGGGCGAGGCGTCGATCGCGGCTCCGCACGCGGCTGCCGCCTCGCGCCACAGCTCGTTGGTGTGGCGGTGCCCGGCGCGATGCGCGCGCAGGGTCCGCTCGACCAGGACCCTGGTGTGCAGGACGGACGCGGCGGCGCTGTGCGGCTCCTCGGCCCGCCAGGCCCTGACCACGTCCGAACCGGCGACGGCGGCCGCCAGGATCTGCGTGCGTTGCGTCCAGAGCCCCCAGTCGGGTGTGGAGTCGAGCAGGTGGCGCGTCGACACCCAGCGACCCGTCTTGAGGTCCTGGAGCACGGCGCGCAACTGATCGTCGTGGCCCGCCGGGTGGTAAACGGGGCGGCCTGACGGATTGGGCATGAATCCTCTGTGGGGGCGGAGGGCGGGGCGTGTGAACTGGCCTATGACGAAATGATGTTGTTCGGCGGTCAGTGTAGATCTGCAACATCCGATTCCAGGCCAGTTCTTGAATCTTTTGAGATTGACTTGAGCTCAACTCGGCGCGCCGGTTGGCAATTTGAGAAAAAGTCAGTGCGGAACCGGCCCGGATGGGGGCTCTTGACGCCCTCCCGGCCGCTGTAGCAGGCTTCCGCGGTGATCACCAACGGCGGAGGACAGCGCGGCGGGGCAGTCCTCGCCATCGACCAGGGGACGTCCGGCACGAAGGCTCTCGTCCTCTGTCCGGAACGCGGAGTGATCGGCTCCGGCGTCGCGCCCGTACGCCCGCGCCACCTCCCCGGAGGCCGGGTGGAGGTCGACCCGGAGGCTCTGTACGCCTCGGTCGTCGACGCGGGACGCCGCGCCCTGGCCGACGCGGGCGAGCCGGTCGCCGCGGTCGGCCTCGCCAACCAGGGAGAGACGGTCCTGGCCTGGGACCCCGTCTCCGGCCGCCCGCTGACCGAGGCGATCGTGTGGCAGGACCGGCGCGCGGAGCCGCTGTGCGCGGAACTGGCGCCGTACGGAGAAGAGCTCAGGCACCTGACCGGGCTGCCCCTCGACCCCTACTTCGCCGCGCCCAAAATGGCATGGATACGCCGTCACCTCACCCGCGAAGGCGTCGTCACCACCAGCGACGCCTGGCTGGTCCACCGGCTCACCGGCGAGTTCGTCACCGACGCCGCGACCGCCGGACGCACCCAGCTCCTCGACCTGGACGACGTCACGTGGTCACGGCGCGCCCTCGACGTCTTCGGTCTCGTCGACGAGCGGCTGCCGCGGGTCGTCGACGCGGCGGGCCCGGTCGGCGCCACAAAGGCCTTCGGCCCCGAACTCCCGCTGACCGGACTCCTCGTCGACCAGCAGGCCGCGCTGCTCGCCCAGGACGTGACCGAGCCCGGCACCGCCAAGTGCACCTACGGCACCGGCGCGTTCCTGCTCGCCCAGACCGGGTCGCTCCCGCGCCGGGGCGACTCCGGCCTGGTCAGCTGCGTTGCCTGGCGCCTTGCGGGGGAGAGCAGTTACTGCCTCGATGGCCAGGTGTACACGGCCGCGTCCGCCGTCCGCTGGCTCACGGACCTCGGCGTGATCGAAGGCGCCGCCGACCTGGATCTGGTCGGCTCCTCGGTGCCCGACACGGGCGGCGTCACCTTCGTCCCCGCGCTCGCCGGACTCGCGGCGCCCTGGTGGCGCGGCGATCTGCGCGGCTCGATCACCGGCCTCGGCCTCGACACGGCCCCCGGACATCTGGTCCGCGCCCTGTGCGAGGGCATCGCGGCCCAGGTCGCCTCGCTCGCCGACGCGGTGGCCGCCGACCTGGGCGAGCCCCTGACCAGCCTGCGCGTCGACGGAGGCCTGACGCGCTCGTCCCTCCTGATGCAGACCCAGGCCGATCTGCTGCAAATCCCCGTGGAGGTATCGGCGCTGCCCGACGTCACCGCCCTGGGCGTGGGCGTCGTCGCCCGCCTCGGCCTCGACCCGCGGCTCACGGTGCGCGACGCCGTCCCCCGGTGGCGGCCCGCCGCCGTGTACGAGCCGAAGATCGACGCAGCCCGCGCCGCCGAGCGCCTCGGCGGCTTCCGCTCGGCGGTCGACGCCCTCCTCGACCGCGCGCCCGTACCGTCATGACCGTCACCACCAAGGGCCCGCTGCCCTCCGAGCCCTACGACGTGACCGTCGTCGGAGCGGGCGTGGTCGGCTCCGCCATCGCACGCGAGCTGGCACAGCACCCCCTGCGCGTCGCGCTGGTCGAAGCCTCCGGCGATGTCGGCGACGGCACGTCGAAGGCCAACACCGCGATCCTGCACACCGGTTTCGACGCCGTGCCAGGATCCCTGGAGGCCCGCCTCGTACGGGAAGGCCGCCGCCTGCTCGCCGCGTACGCCATCGAGTCGGGCATCCCCGTCGAACCCGTCGGCGCACTGCTCGTCGCCTGGGACGAGGAACAACTGGCCGCGCTGCCAGGCCTGTTGAAGAAGGCGGAGGCCAACGACTACCACGAGGCCCGGATCATCGGCGCCGCAGAGGTCCGCTCCCGCGAACCCCACCTGGGCGAAGGCGCACTGGGCGCGCTGGAAGTCCCCGGGGAGTCCATCATCTGCCCCTGGACGACGACACTCGCGTATGCCACCCAGGCCGTGCGCGCGGGCGTGGACCTGCACCTCAACTGCAAGGTGGAAGGGCTCGCTTCACCCCCGCCGCCGGACGGCGCCGACCACCACGAACTGACCACGCCCCGCGGCGTCATCCGCACCCGCCACCTCATCAACGCCGCGGGCCTGCACGCGGACACACTCGACCAACTCCTGCTAGGCAGCGGCAAGTTCACGGTCACCCCGCGCCGCGGCCAGCTCATCGTCTTCGACAAGCTCGCCCGCGACCTGGTCCGCCACATCCTCCTGCCGGTCCCGACGGCGCTCGGCAAGGGCGTCCTCGTGGCCCCCACCGTGTACGGCAACGTCCTCCTCGGCCCCACCGCCGAGGAACTGGACGACAAGCGGGCGACGGGCACGACACAGGACGGCCTCGACGGACTGCGAGCCAAGGGCGGACGCATCCTGCCCGCCCTCCTCGACGAGGAGGTCACCGCGGTCTACGCCGGGCTGCGGGCAGCCACCGAGCACGACGACTACCAGATCCACGGCGCACCCGGGCAGCGGTACATCACCGTCGGCGGCATCCGCTCCACCGGCCTCACCGCGTCCATGGCCATCGCGGAGCACGTCGTCGGGCTGCTCGCCGACGCGGCGGGCCCCGATCTGGACCTGACGGTCGCCGGGAACCTCGACCCGGTGCGCATGCCCAACCTCGGGGAATCGTTCCCGCGCCCCTACCAGCGCGCCGACCTCATCGCGACCGACTCCGCGTACGGCAGCATCGTCTGCCACTGCGAGCGCGTGACCCGCGGAGAGATCAGGGACGCCCTCATCAGTACC
>NZ_JBNNJZ010000656.1:0-4191 GCF_050270335.1 Streptomyces sp. NPDC059900 | reverse complement strand
CTCGTGCAGGGGGCGGGCCCATCGGCGTAACGGCATCAGGTCTGCCGGCGCGGTGCGGTCAGTGGACCGGTGCGCCCGACGGCTGCTGCGGGGCGATCCCGAGCGCCGTCGCGTACTTGGAGAGGGCGAGCTTGCCGATCGCGGGGTACGCGCCGAGCGACTCGGCGACCGAGCAGCCGGCCTCCTTGGCCGCCGCGTCGAGCAGGCCCGCGTCGATCTCCGGACCGATCAGGTACGGGGCGAGCGCCAGCTGCGTGGAGCCGGAGCCGCGCAGTTCCTCGGCCATGTTCGCGATGGCGCCCTCCTGGTCGAGAGCGGCGGCCATCACCGGGACCGCGAGACGGGCGGCGAGCAGCATGCCGGTGATCCCGGCGGCCTGCACGGCCTCCTCGCCGCCGACCGTGGCCAGGACGATGCCGTCCGCCGCGGTGGCCACCGTGAACAGGCGCGCGCGGTCCGCGCGGGCCAGACCGGCCTCGGAGAGGCGCACGTGCAGGGCCTCGGCGAGGAGCGGGTGCGGGCCGAGCACGTCCGTCAGCTCGGCGGGGGCGCGGCTGTCCATCACGGCCTGCCGCACGCGCCGCATCAGCGCGTTGTCGGGTCCTGCGAGGAGCGGCACCACGACGGCGACGGGGCCGTCGGGCTCGGCGACCTCCGCACCCGCGGCGCGCGCCTGCTCGAAGCGCGCGGTGCGCTCGGCGGCGGCGTGCGCGAGCACGGACTGCAGCGAGGGGAACTCCGGGAACGAGATGGTCGTGGCGTCCTCGGTCCCGTCGAGGTACCCGATGCGGGCGTCGAGGCCGGGCAGCTCGGAGCGGGCGATGCTCACGACTTCTTCGGCGAGGCTGCGCGTGGCGGTGCTGGGTACGCCCGGTACGGCGAGGACGAGCGCGGGCGCGTTCTCGGGAGCCGCCACGGGCTCCGGGCGGCGGTGCCGACCGGGCTGGCGGGGTCGCGGCATTCGTACGGGCAGGCCTGATGCGGGCCCGGTGGAGGAGCTCATGGCCCCGCATGCTACTGGTCTTCGGGGCTTCGCTGTTCGGGGAGGGTGCAGGCGGGCGGTATAAGTCCACTTTTGTCTTATGAGTTCCGAAGGAGGCCACCTGTCACCTTACGGACTGGTCAACTGCCGTCCCGCGGGTGTGCGTCTCCCTGTACGTGCAGGGTGAGCATGCGCGGGTCCAGCGGCAGCCGCAGCCGGTCCGCGGCGACATCCGCAGCTATGCGCACGGCGCCGTCAAGGGGGGCCCCGGCCGCCGGAACGAGCCGCACGTGCCGCAGACGGTCCCCGAGCTCCGCCGCCACCGGGTGAAGCAGCGCGTCGCCCATCTTGAACAGCCCGCCGGTCAGGGCCACTTCGGGCCGCTCGCCCCGGCCGGCCCGGTCGGACGCGGGGCAGACGGCGGCCGCGGCTTCGGCGATGTGCCGGGCGGCGTCGCGCAGGATCGCGGCGGCCACGGGGTCGTCGTCGGCGCAGCGCGCCACCTCGGGCGCGAAGGAGGCGAGCATCGCGGGCCGGTCGGGCCGCGGATAGAGCTGTCCGGGCAGTTGCTGCACGGGGCCGAACAGTTCCTCGGCGAGGGCGAGCAGTGCCTTCGAACCGCCCTGTCTCCCGTCGAACGCCCGCATCGCCGCTTCGAGGCCTGCGCGGCCGATCCATGCGCCGCCTCCGCAGTCGCCGAGCAGATGGCCCCAGCCGTCGGCGCGGTGCCAGCCGCTCAGGTCCGTGCCGATCGCGATCATGCCGGTGCCCGCGGCGACGACCGCTCCGGGGCGGTCGCCGAGCGCGCCCGCGTACGCGGTGACGGCGTCCGCGGCCAGCGCCAGGCGCCGCACGCCGAAGGCGTCCCGGAGTGCGGAGGGCAGTTGCGCGCGCAGGTCGTCGCCGAGGGTGGCCATGCCCGCGGCCCCGATGGCCACGGCGGCGATGCTCCCGCCGCCCGCCTGGCCCAGCAACTCCCGTGTCAGCGGCCCCAGTTGCTCCATGAAGTGCTCGGCGTCCATACCGAGCGCGCCGGTGCGCACCGGCTCCTTCGAGCTGACCGGGGCGGGGCGGGCGAGGCCGTCGAGCCTGTCCAGGGCGACCCGCATCCCGGAGCCGCCCGAGTCGACCCCGAGGACGCACCCGGTGTCCGTCACGGAAGCCGCCAGTCCACCGGCTGCCCGCCCTGCTGGACGAGGAGGTCGTTGGCGCGGCTGAAGGGACGCGAGCCGAAGAAGCCGCGGTCCGCCGACATGGGCGAGGGGTGCGCCGACTCGACGGACGGCAGCGGGCCGAGCAGCGGCCGCAGGTTGCGGGCGTCGCGCCCCCACAGGATGGAGACCAGGGGGCGCCCGCGTGCGGCGAGCGCCCTGATGGCCTGCTCGGTCACCTCTTCCCAGCCCTTGCCGCGGTGCGCCGCGGGCTTCCGCGGCGCCGTGGTGAGCGCCTTGTTGAGCAGCAGGACGCCCTGCCGGGTCCAGGGCGTCAGATCGCCGTTCGACGGCTGCGGGAGGCCCAGGTCGGAGCCCAGCTCGCGGTAGATGTTGAGGAGGCTGCCGGGCAGCGGCCGCACCTCGGGCGCGACCGAGAACGACAACCCCACCGCGTGCCCAGGGGTCGGGTAGGGGTCCTGCCCGACGATGAGCACCCGCACCTCGTCGAAGGGCTGCTGGAACGCGCGCAGGACGTTCGGCCCGGACGGGAGGTAGGTGCGTCCCGCGGCGATCTCCGCGCGCAGGAAGCCGCCCATCTCGGTGATCTTCCCGGCGACGGGTTCGAGGGCCCTCGCCCAGCCCGCCTCGACGATTTCATGCAAGGGTCGTGATGCCACGGCGTCACCCTACTGCCGTAACGGGGGCGCCGATCAACCGATGGCCGCCGCCCTGACGCACAGTACGTCGGGCAGGTGGGACGCCAACTCCTGCCAGCTGTCGCCGTCGTCCGCCGATGCGAACACCTCGCCGTTGCGATTGCCGAAGTAGATGCCGGCGGGGTCCTGTCCGTCGCTGCACATCGCGTCGCGCAGCACCGTGCCGTAGTGATCGTCGGTCGGGAGGCCCGCGCTGAGCGGCTCCCAGCTCTTGCCCGCGTCGCCCGTGCGGTAGACGCGGCAGCGGTGGTCGGCGGGGACGCGGTCCGCGTCGGCGTTGATCGGGAAGACATAGGCGGTGTCCGCGCGGTGCGGGTGGGCGACGATCGCGAAGCCGAAGTCGGAGGGCAGGCCCTCGCCGATGTCAGTCCAGTGCGCGCCCGCGTCGTCGCTGCGATACACGCCCCAGTGGTTCTGCAGATACAGGCGGTCGGGATCGACGGCGTCGCGTGCGACCTTGTGCACGCACTGGCCGAAATCGGGGTTCGGGTCCGGCAGGAAGACCGCGGAGACACCGCTGTTCGACGGGGCCCAGCTCTTGCCGCCGTCCTGCGTGCGGAAGACCCCGGCGGTGGAGACGGCGACCGTCACCGCGTCCGGGTCGCGGGAGTCGGTCAGGACGGTGTGCAGGCCTTCGCCGCCGCCTCCGGGAACCCAACGGTCACGCGTGGGGTGCTCCCAGAGCGGGCGAACCAGCTCGAAGGTCTCGCCGCGGTCCTGCGACTTGTACAGGGCGGCCGGTTCCGTGCCCGCGTACACCACGTCGGGCTCGGCGGCGGCGGGGTGCAGCTGCCAGACGCGCTCCAGGGAGGCGTCGGTGTCCTTGGGGAACTTGACGGCCGCCTTGGCCGGCTCCGTCCAGGTCCTGCCGAGGTCGTCGGAGTGGAAGACCGACGGGCCGTAGTGGGAGCTGTCGCCACCCGCCAGGAGACGCGGCGTGTCCCCGCGGGTGTCGATGGCCACCGAATAGATCGCCTGGGCGTTGAAGTACGGACTTTCGTCGAACTGCCAGGTGCTCGTGCCGCTGGGTTTGCGGCCGATGAAGAGGCCTTTGCGGGTGCCTACGGTCAGGATGATCTCAGCCATGGGAGCCACCTCAGGGACGTCGTTGTCTCAGGTATGGCTCAGTCTGCACCCCGGCACTGACAGTCACCTTCGGGCAGGGCGTTTGCGCAGGTCGCGGCGGGTGTGACGAAGGTGGCGCGCGGCCTTGGGCGGCTCACTGCGGCCGGTCGGCCGCGGACAGCTCCGCGGCCATCCGGGAGATCATTTCCGGCCCCACCCGGCAGCACCCCCCGATCAGCCGCGCCCCCGCGTCCCGCAGGGCCGTGACCCGGCC
>NZ_JBNNJZ010000655.1:0-4193 GCF_050270335.1 Streptomyces sp. NPDC059900 | reverse complement strand
CGCCAAGACCGGCGTGCGAGCGGCTACCGGGTCGGCAGGCCGCCGCCGAACAACTCGCCCAGGGCGCGGGCCGTCTCGTCGCTGTCGACGTGGTGCAGGCCGCGGATGCCGAGGCGGGCCGCGCCGCTCAGGTTGTGTTCCAGGTCGTCGATCATGACGCAGTCGGACGGTTCGACGCCCAGGCGGTCGCAGGCCGTCCGGTAGATGCGGCGGCCGGGCTTGCGGGAGCCGATCTCGCTGGAGATCACGACGACGTCCGCGAGCGCCTCCATGTCGTATCCCTGGTAGCAGTCGTCGCCGAGGGCGTTGGACACGATCGCCACCGGGATGCCCTTGGCGCGCAGCCCGGCGAGCGCCGCGAGCATCGTCTCGTCCGGCCGCAGCCCCGCCCCGATGGCGGAGACCAGGCCCTCCGCCTCCACGTCCACGCCCTGCTCGCGCAGCCGCCCCGCGATGCCCCGCTCGAACTCGGCCTCGCTCATTCGCCCGCATTCGTGCTCCACGAGCAGCGCCGACGACTCCGTGTCCTGCCGGAACAGCCGCTCGATCAGCAGCGGATCCTCGCTCACCCGCGCGGACCAGGAGCGGAACGAGTCGAGCACGCTGGTGGTCAGCACCCCGCCGAAGTCGGTGAGGACCGCGCGCGGCGGCGCCGCTTGACCACCCGCCCGCGCAGCCCCGGACGCCGCGTCGAGTGCCGTCTTCTCGTCCACGTCTCTCTCCTCAATTCCCGCTTCGGTCGGCGTAGTCGAATCGTCGGTCGAGGATGTCCAGGACCTGCTCGCCCCAGCGCAGGTTCGACTCCTCCAGGGAGCGGCCCGCCATCAGTGTGAGGTAGGGGCCGATGCGCTCGGCGTCGCGCAGGTACTGCGCCTCGTCCCGGCCGCCGAGGAGGTGGCGGCGCAGCCGTTCGTACCGGGCGAGTTTGCCGCGCGACCACTCCATGCGCTCCTCGATCAGCGCGCGGGTGGCGGCGGGGTCCGCGCCGTCCATGGCCTGCACCTTGACCATGAGTTCGTCCCGGATGGCGATGGGTTTCGGCGGCTGGGCGGCGAAGGCGTGCAGATCCCGCAGGCCGGCCTCGGTGAGCGTGAACATCCGCTTGTTCGGCCTGCGTTCCTGCTGCACCACGCGCGCGTCGATCAGGCCGTCACCCGCAAGTCGCTCCAGCTCGCGGTAGAGCTGCTGGGGAGTCGCGGACCAGAAGTTCGACACGGACACGTCGAAGATCTTGGCCAGGTCGTAGCCGGACGACTCGCCCTCCAGGAGCGCCGCGAGCACCGCGTACTTCAGAGACATCTGGACACCGTACACCGATGTGATTACTCTCCATTGCACCTACTCAACAAATTGACTATCAACGAGGACCGAGGTGTGGGCATGCAGGCTTTCCGCAAGGCCGTAGAGGCCAACGACCACGCGGCGATGGAGGCCCTGCTGGCCGAGAACGTCGTCTTCACCAGCCCGGTCGTGTTCCGGCCCTACCCCGGCAAGGCGACGACCTCCGCGATCCTGCGCGGCGTCACGCGCGTCTTCGAGGACTTCCGGTACGTACGCGAGATCAACGACGCCTCAGGGCGGGATTTCGCACTCGTCTTCGAGGCAAGGGTCGGGGACCGGCAGATCACCGGCTGCGACTTCCTCCACCTCGACGAGGACGGGCTGATCGACGAGTTCACGGTGATGGTCCGGCCCCTGTCGGCGGCGCAGGCGCTCGCCGCGGCCATGGGCGCCCAGTGGGACCGGATCACCCGGGACGCGGCGGGCGAGTAGGCGGGCCCGGCTACCAGGCGCGGGCCGACTGGACGAGGTGGTCGCGCACGAGGGCGACATGGGGGTTGTCCGCCGAACCGGGCCGCTGCACGAGGAAGCCGGTGTTGATCGGGGCGTCCTGCGGGTCGTGCAGGAGGGTGAGGGCGCCGGCGGCCAGTGCGTCACGGCAGAGGTAGCGGGGCAGCACGGAGAAACCGGCGCCCGCGACGACGGCCGAGAGGACGCCGCGCAGATCGGGGACGGTGACGGAGGCCTCGCAGGTCAGCCGCTTGCCGAAGACGTGCCGCCAGTATCGGCGGGCGATCGGCAGATCCTCCGCGTACGTCACGAGGGGCACGCCAAGCAGTACGGCGGGGCCCTCGGCGGCGATCCGCGCGGCGCCGCCGATGCGCTCGGCCCACGAGGGCGCCGCGACCAGGACGAACTCCTCGTCCGCGAGGGGCACCGCGCTCAGGGAGCGTCCGCGGGGGCGGGCCGTGGCGATCACCAGATCGTGCCGCCCCGCCCGCAACTCGTCCAGGAGCCGGTCCGTCAGGCCCGTCGTCACGCGCAGCCGGACCCCCTTCTCGACCAGCGGCGCGAGGGCGGGCAGCGCGCAGTGGCAGAGCATCTCCGCCGGGCCCGCCAGATGGACGGGCTCCGCGGGGGCGCCGTCCAGGGGGCCGCCGTGCCCGGTGACCGCGGCCAGGGCGTCGAGCGGATCGACGACACGCGCGGCGAGGGCGTCCGCGAACGGCGCGGGAGCCGCACCGCGCGGCAGCCGCTCGAACAGCTCCCTGCCCACCTGGCGCTCCAGGGCCCGGATCTGCGTGGTGACCGTGGGCTGCGAGAGGCCGAGCAGCCGGGCCGCGGCGGTGAAGGAACCCGAGCGGTAGACGGCCAGGAACGTACGCAGCAGGTTCAGGTCGAGCGGACCTGCGGCAGCCTCGGGCGCTATTCCCGCCGACCCATCGGAATTCCTATCTTCCATATGGGTCAGCCTATTGGATTTCGTTGGGCGCACCCGCCTACCTTCGAGGACAGCACCGCCTGACGCTCTGAGCACAGAACGTCAGAAATCACAGCCTCGGAGAGACACCATGTCCAAGATTCTGTTCGTCGTGACCGGCGCCGACCACTGGACGCTGGCCGACGGCACCCAGCACCCGACCGGCTTCTGGGCCGAGGAGGCCGTCGCGCCGTACGAGGCGTTCAAGGCCGCCGGGCACGAGATCGTGGTCGCGACGCCGGGCGGCGTCGTGCCGACCGTCGACCAGGCGAGCCTGGCGCCCGAGGTCAACGGCGGCCAGGAAGCCGCCGACAAGATCGCCGCGACCCTCGCGGAGAGCAGCGAGTTCCTCGAGCCGCTCAAGCTGGCGGAGGTCGACCTCGCCGAGTACGCCGCCGTGTTCTACCCCGGCGGCCACGGCCCCATGGAAGACCTCGCCGTCGACGCGGACTCCGGCAGGCTCCTGGCCACCGCCCTGGAGACCGGCATGCCGCTCGGCGTCGTCTGCCACGGCCCGGCGGCCCTGCTCGCCGCCACCACGCAGGACGGCTCCAACGCCTTCGCGGGGTATGAGCTGACCGGCTTCACCAACGCCGAGGAGACGCAGGCGGGCTTCGCCGAGAAGGCCAAGTGGCTGCTCCAGGACCGGCTCGTCGCGGCGGGCGTCGACTTCCAGGAGGGCACGCCGTGGGCCCCCAAGGTGGTCGTCGACCGTAATCTGATCACCGGCCAGAACCCGGCGTCCGCGGCCCCGCTGGCGGACGAGCTCGTCAAGAAGCTGGCCTGACCCCTATGGCGACCGACCGGCTCGACGAGGTCCTCGACGCCACCTACGACTCCCTCACCCGGTATGGCGTACGGCGCACGACGATGGACGACATCGCCTCCACCATGGGCGTGTCCCGGTCAGCGGTCTACCAGTACGTGCGCAACAAGGACGACGCCTTCCGCAAGCTCGCCGAGCGCCTGCACTCCGAGGCGCTCGCGCGGGCCCGGCAGGCGGCGGCCGAAGACGCGCCGAGCGCCGAGCGCATCCGGGGCGTCCTGGACGCCAAGCTCGACCTGGTCCTGCGCCTGTCCGGGGACTCGCCGCACTCCGCCGAACTCCTCGACGAGAAGGCCCGCCTCTTCGGCGACATCTGCCACGGCTTCACCGGCTCGCTGCGGCGGATACTCATCGATCTGTTCGCCGAAGCGGGGACCCCGGCCGCCGTGGAACCCGCCGAGGCCGCCGACATCTGCATCGCCCTGGTCATGGGCCTGGAGTCCGTCACCGACGGCCGCGCGCTGTTCGCCCCCGCCACGGACGCGCTCCTGACCGGCCTTCTCGGCATACCGGTCACCACGGCGACCGGCTGACCGGACTCCCCGGCCCGCCCTCTTCTACGACCTCCCCCTCTCCCCTGCCCCCGCACAGCTCTCCCGAGGAGAC
>NZ_JBNNJZ010000654.1:0-4201 GCF_050270335.1 Streptomyces sp. NPDC059900 | reverse complement strand
GTCGAGGCCGTCGCGGGCGGTCTCGTCCGGTTGGGCGCGGTTGACGGCAAGCAGCGAGCAGGAGACGACCTGCCCGGGCTTGATGGTGTGCTCGCCGATGCTCACCTCCGTCAGCGCGGTGCGCGGTGAGGCGACCGCGACGACGGTGGCGTAGCGCAGCAGTTCCTCCACCGCCCGGTCCATCAGCTCGGGTTTCGCGCGCAGCACGGCGAGTTGGTCGGGGTGGTCGAGCAGCGCCAGGATGCCCAGGCCCAGCATGCCGACCATGTTCTCGATCCCGGCGGCCATGACGGAGGCGGCCAGGCCTACCAGTTCCTTGTCGGTCACCTCCGGGCCGTGCTCCTTGACCAGGCCGCTGACGAGGTCGTCGCCCGGGTCGCGGCGCTTGGTGGCGACGTAGCGGGCCAGATAGTCGTCGAAGGCCTTGGCGGAGGCGCGGCGGGCCCGCCAGCCGCGGTTGTCGCGCCGGCTGAGGTCGAGGTGGCGGGCGAGTTCCGCCTGGTCGTCGCGGGGGATACCGAGGAGCGTGCAGCCGACCAGGCCGGGGATGGGCCAGGCGAAGTGCCGCATGAAGTCGGCCGGGCTTCCGGCCCGTTGCATGACGTCGAGGCGGTCCTCGACGATCCGCTCGACCTGCGGTTCGATCCGGCGCATCCGGCGCAGCGTGAACTCCGGCGCCAGCATTTTGCGCAGCCGGGTGTGCTCCGGCGGGTCGTGCATCAGCGGATTGCCGATCTGGGTGATCTCCCGTGACTGTTCCTCGCTGTCGGCCGGCGGCCGGGTGGAGAAGCGGCAGCGGGCATCGCCGAGGATCTCGCGTACTTCGTCCCGTCCCGTGGCGACCCAGCTGATCAGTCCCGGCCCGGTGTCCTCGAGCAGCGGCGTCCGCTCGCTCATCGCCTCCAGGCCCGGCGGCGGTTCCATTCCCTCGCGCACATGGTTCGGGATGATGTCGAAGGACTTCTCCGCTGCCATCTCACTTGCCCCTTCCGGCACGGATCTTCGCGGTGAGCACGCGGCCGATGCCGGACCGGTGCGCGGATTCGAGCATGTCCTCGTGGCTGGAGGTGACCTCGTGCGTCTCGATGTTCCCGGCAACGTAGGGGCGCCAGCTCGCGATGGCCTCGGTGGCCAGGAGCTTCTCGGTGCGCCGCTCGGTGGCCACGAACACCAGCAGGTCGCCGCCGAAGCGGCGCGGGGTGTGGTCGCGGATGAGGCCGACGATGTTCATGATGACCTCCCGCATGTTCTCCAGCTGCGCCCCGCGCGCCTCCACGTCCCGGCCGGGACCGGCGCCGCTGTCCTCGTCCCAGCTGCCCCTGCCGTCCACCGGACCGAAGCCGCCCTCCTGGTCGCTGCCGACGGATCCGACGTCCCGGTAGGGATAGGCGTCCAGCAGCGCGAGCAGATCGACCTGCTCGCCCCGTTCCTCGAGACGGCACGCGATGGCCTGCGCGACGACACCGCCGAAGGACCAGCCGGTCAGCCGGTAGGGACCGTGCGGCTGCACGCTGCGCATCTGGGCGATGTAGTCGTCGACCATCTCTTCCATGCTCTGCGGCAGCGGCTCCGGGCCGGCCAGGCCGCGCGCCTGGATGCCATACATCGGCAGGTCGGCCGGAAGGTGCGGCAGCAAGGTGGCGTAACTCCAGCTCAGGCCGGTGCCGTGGTGAATGCAGAACAGCGGCCGGCGATCGCCCTCGGCGCGCAGCGACAGCAGCACCCCCAGGTCCTCGGAGTTGGTGACGGTGCGTCGGCCGACGCCGTCGCGCCGGTGCCGGTCCGGGTCGCCCGCGGCGTGCGGCCGCAGCAGGCCGGAGGCTTCGCGCCGGGCCCACTGGCCGGTGCGCAGCATCCGTTCGCCGCGGCGGCCGAAGGGGCTGGCGACGAGGCGGCTGCCCATCTGCCCGGATGCGTCCGGGCAGCGGTGCGCGAGCGCCGGGCCGGTGACGTATACCTCGCCCAGGGCGCCCGGCGGGACCGGACGGAGGTAGAAGTCCAGCAGGTGGGCGCGGGTGCCGTCCGGCCACCGCTCGTCCGTGCCCTGCTCTCCGGGCACGGCCGCCGGCCGCTCGGTCAGGGCCCGCTCGTCCTCGTCAAGGAGATCGAGTGTGCCGATCGGGCGCTGCGGATCCTTCGCGGCCTGCTCCAGCACCCGCACCAGCCGGCGGGCGAAGGCGGCGGCCTGCGGCTCGTCGAAGAGGCCGACGGCGTAGTCCAGGCTGCCGACGATGCCGTCCGGGTCCCCGTAGTCCTCGAAGCTCTCGGTCAGGGTGAGCCGCAGGTCCAGCGCGGAGTTCTGGGGCGGCAGCGGCAGCCTGGTGGTGGCCAGACCCGGCAGCCCCGCGTCCTCCCATTTCTCGGCGATGTCGTCGCGTACGTCGAGGAGTATCTGGAAGACGGGGTGATGGTCCCCGCTCGACCTCGGCTCAAGGCGTTCCACCAGCCGGTCGAAGGGCACGTCCTGGTTCTGCAGCGCTTCCTGGTAGGCCTCCCTGGCCCGCTTGACCAGGGTGCGGAAGGCCGGGTTGCCGTGGGTGTCCAGGCGCAGCGACAGCAGCCCGGACAGCGGCCCGACCACGCCTTCCAGGCTCTCCTCCCCGTCCGGCCGGGGCAGTACGGTGCCAAGGAGCAGGTCCGTGCCGGCGCCGAGCCGGGAGAGCAGCAGCGCGAGCGCGGCATGCACCGCCGTGAACGTGGTCGCGCCGGCGGCGTCGGCCGCGTCAAGGAGCTGGGCGTGGGTGTCCGCCGGGATCCGGATCGGGATGGATGCGGTGCGCCGGTCCGGCCCGGCCGCCGGCTCCCGGTCCGTCGGCGGTCCGGTCCGCGGCGGGGCGTCGGCCCAGGCGGCCCTCCAGTACTCGAGCTGATCGGCGACCAGGCTCTGTGCCTCCTCCTCGCCCTTGAGCAGCTCGCGCTCCCAGAGCGCGTAGTCGGCGAACTGCAGGGGCAGCGGCGCCCGTTCCGACGCCCGTCCTTCGCGGCGTGCCCCGTAGGCGGCCGCGAGGTCGCGGATCAGCAGATTCACCGAGGACTCGTCCGCCGCGATCGGGTGGATGACCAGGAGCAGCACATGCTCGGTGGCCGAGAGCCTGAAGAGATGCTGCGCCCAGGGCATCTGCCGGGACAGGTCGAAGCGCTGTCCCATACGGGACGCCAGCAGCCCGGGCAGTTCGTCCTCGCTCGCCGGCAGCAGCTCCGGCCCGGCGGGTACGACGTCGTCGCCGGCCTCGGGCAGCTGCTGCACCAGCGTGCCCTGCGGGCTCTGCCAAAACCGTGTACGCAACAGCTCATGGCGCGCCACCACATCGGCCAGCGCCGCTTGCAGTGCCGGCACGTCCAACTCGCCCTCCAGCCGCAGCGCGGCGGCCAGGTTGCTCGTCGCGCCTGCGCCGGCCGCCCGTTCCGCCTGCCAGATGCGCTGCTGGTACACAGAGGCGGGCAGTTCGGCGGGCCGCTGTTCCACCGCCCGCAACGGCGGCCGCAGCTTGGCGCCGAGCAGCCGCTCCACGCCGACCGGGGTCGAGGCGCCGAAGAACTGCCGGATGCTCAGCTCGGCGCCGAGTTCGGTACGCACCCGTCCCGCCAGCCGCATCGCCAGGGCCGAGTTGCCGCCCAGGTCGAAGAAGTTGTCGTCAGGACCGACCCGCTCCAGGCCCAGCACCTCGGCGAACAGGACGCACAGCGTCTCCTGCAGTTCGCCCTGCGCCGCCTGCGCCGAGACCAGGTTGGCGTAGCCCGGCGCGGGCAGGGCGGACTTGTGCAGCTTGCCGTTGGGGGTCAGCGGCAGCGCGTCGAGCGCCATCACCATGGCCGGAACCATGTACTCGGGCAGCCGGGCGGCGGCGAACTCCCGCACGGCGGCGGGGTCAAGGCCGCCGCCTTCGACGGGGACGGCGTAGGCGATCAGACGGGGGTCGCCGGGCTGGTCTTCGCGGACGACGACGGCCGCCCGGGCGATGTGTTCGTGGGCGGCGATGACGGACTCGATCTCGCCGAGTTCGATGCGGAAGCCACGGATCTTGACCTGTTCGTCCGCGCGGCCCCGGAAGTGCAACAGCCCCTCCCCGCTCCATTTGGCGAGGTCGCCGGTGCGGTACATGCGCCCCCCGTCGGCATACGGGCAGGCCACGAAGCGCTCGGCGGTCAGATCCCGGCGGCCCAGGTAGCCGCGGGCCAGACCGGGACCGGCCAGATACAC
>NZ_JBNNJZ010000653.1:0-4209 GCF_050270335.1 Streptomyces sp. NPDC059900 | reverse complement strand
GAGCAAGGTGCTGCCGTCCAACGCCGACGCCCGCGGCACCGTCGAGGCCTGCCACGCGAGCCTGCGCCGCCTGGGCACCGACCGCATCGACCTGTACCTGCTGCACTGGAGGGGCGGTGTGCCGCTCGCCGAGACCGTTGAGGCCCTGGAGGGTCTGGTGAGCCGCGGCAGCATCGGCGCCTGGGGCGTGAGCAACCTCGACGTCGACGACCTGGCCGAGCTTCCCGAAGGCGCCCTGCCGCAGACGGACCAGGTGCTCTACAACCTCACCCGGCGCGGCCCCGAGTACGACCTGTTCCCCTGGTGCCGCGAACGCTCGGTGCCCGTGATGGCTTATTCGCCGCTGGAGCAGGGGCGGCTCCTCGGCCATCAGGCCCTTGAGTCGGTGGCGGAGGCGCACGGGAGCAGTCCGCTCCAGGTGGCGCTCGCCTGGGTGCTGCGGCACGACGACGTCATCGCCATTCCCAAGGCATCCACGGCGGCGCACGTGGAGGAGAACCACGCCGCCCTCGACGTCCGCCTCACCGACGAGGACCTCAAGGCGCTGGACGCCGCGTTCCCGGCGCCGGTGCGCAAGGAGCCGCTGGAGATCCTCTGAAGCCGGGGGATTCTCTGAAACCGGGGGTTCTCTGAACCGGACCGGCCACGGAAGTGTGCGCTCCGCATGTCCGGGCACCCGCCATGTCGCCGCGCATGCTTTACCCCGTATGTCGCCCTAGGGTGAATCCAGGGGCCCCAACCAAACCGCGCCAGGCGTTCCGAGGAGGAACGGCATGCCCATCGCCACGGTCGATCCCGCCACCGGCGAGACGCTCAAGACGTTCGAGCCGCTCGACGACGCGGAGGTGGAGCGCCGCCTTGCGCTCGCCCATACCGCGTTCGGCCGGCACCGCACCAGCACCTTCAGCGAGCGGTCCCGGCTCCTGAACCGGGCCGCCGACCTCCTGGAGGAGGACAACGCGGCCATCGCCAAGACCATGACCGCCGAGATGGGCAAGCCCGTCAAGGCGGCCAGGGCCGAAGCCGCCAAGTGCGTCAAGGCCATGCGCTGGTACGCCGAGCGGGCCGAGGGCCTGCTGGCGGACGAGCACCCCGCGCAGGCCGACGTGGAGGATTCCGGCGCGACCCGGGCGATCGTCCGCTACCGCCCGCTCGGCGTCGTCCTTGCCGTGATGCCGTGGAACTTCCCGCTCTGGCAGGTCATCAGGTTCGCGGCACCCGCCCTCATGGCGGGCAACGTCGGTCTGCTCAAGCACGCGTCGAACGTGCCCCAGACCGCCCTCTATCTGGAAGACCTCTTCAAGCGCGCCGGTTTCGCGGACGGCTGCTTCCAGACGCTCCTCATCGGCTCGGGAGCCGTCGAGGGCATCCTGCGCGACGAGCGGGTGGCAGCGGCGACCCTCACCGGCAGCGAACCGGCGGGTCGCTCGGTGGCGTCCACCGCCGGCGACGACATCAAGAAGACGGTCCTCGAACTGGGCGGCAGCGACCCCTTCCTCGTCCTGCCGAGCGCCGACATCGAGCGTGCCGCCGCGACCGCGGTGACCGCCCGGGTACAGAACAACGGGCAGTCCTGCATCGCCGCCAAGCGCTTCATCGTGCACGCCGACGTCTACGACGCCTTCCGCGAGCGCTTCGTCGCGGGCATGCGGGAGTTGACCGTCGGCGACCCGGCGAGCGAGGACACCGACATCGGTCCGCTCTCCACCGAGCAGGGCCGCACCGATCTGGAGGAGCTCGTCGACGACGCGCTCGCCCGCGGTGCGACCGCGCTGTGCGGCGGGCAGCGCCCCAAGGAGCAGGAGCGGGGCTGGTACTACTCCCCCACGGTCCTGGCCGACGTCACCCCGCAGATGCGCATCCACAAGGAGGAGGCGTTCGGCCCGGTGGCCACGCTCTATCGCGTCGCGGACCTGGACGAGGCCGTGGCCCTGGCCAACGACACGCCGTTCGGGCTCAGCTCGAACGTGTGGACGCGGGACGACGCGGACATCGAGCGCTGCGTACAGGATCTCCAGGCGGGCGGCGTCTTCTTCAACGGCATGACCGCCTCGCACCCCGGCCTGCCCTTCGGCGGGGTCAAGCGCTCGGGCTACGGGCGTGAGCTGGCGGGGCACGGCATCCGGGAGTTCTGCAACGCCACGACGGTCTGGTACGGCCCGTCGGAGCCGGACGCCAAGGGCTGATTCCGGCAACTGCCCGAGGCCGGCCTGCCCCCGCCGCCGGGTCCGTGTTCCGGACCTGCGGGCGGCGGGGCGGGCGGCCGTTCAGTGGACTGTTCAGTGGCCCGTTCAGTGGCCGGGGAGCGGCGGCTCCCCGTGCTCGGCGCCCGTCAGGCGCAGCTGCATCTGCACTTCCTGGTCGCCGGATTCGGTGCCGGTGGTCGAGATGACGAAGGCCGAGTCGAGCGTGTCGCGCAGCCGGTCCACGGCCACCGGGCTGCCTTGCAGGTCGGCGGTGACCGAGCCCGCGAGCAGCACGCCCCGGACGGGGCCCGGGCTCGCGGAGGCGAGGAAGCCGCCGGTCCAGACCTCGGCCCTGGGCTGGTCCGTCCGGAGCGGGGGCTCGTCGCCGCGGTCGGAGGGGAAGTGGGTCCGCAGCACGCCGAACACGGCGTCCGCGTCGGCCGCGGAGCATTCGCCGAGTACCACCTGCACCAGGTCCGGGGAGTCTGACTGCGCGGTGGGGGCAGCCGGGTCGGGTGTGTCGTTCACGCTGTGCTCCTGAGGATTGCGGGTCCTGATGTGTGATCACGGGTACCCGATGTGAGGGCAGGTATCTGATGGGGCGGCCGGCACCTGCCGCGGTGTGCGGCGGCGGTGTGCGGCGGGCTCAGAGCTCGCGCAGGGCGGGCAGCAGCTTCTTCTCGGCCCAGTCGATGAAGGGGCGCTGGTGCTCGCCGCCGACCTGGACGAGGGCGATTTCCGTGAAGCCCGCATCGGCGTAGGGGCGTACGGCCTCGACGAACGCTTCGACGTCGTCACCGCACGGGATCTGCTCCGCGACGTCCTGCTTCGTGACGAACTGCGTGGCGCCCGCGAAGCCGGAGGGCCCGGGCAGTTCGGAGTTGACGGGCCAGCCGCCGGCGAACCAGCGGAACTGGTCGTGCGCGCGGGCGATGGCCGCGTCCTTGTCGGTGTCGTAGCAGACGGGCAGCTGGCCGACGCGCGGCTTGCCGTTTCCGCCGTGCCGGTCGAAGGACTCGACCAGCTCGGCCTTGGGCTCCGTCGCGATGACCAGGTCGGCGACGCGCCCGGCGAGCGCGCAGGACCGGCCGCCGGAGACCGCCACTCCGATGGGTGGCAGTGCGTCGGGCAGGTCCCACAGGCGGGCGTTGGCCACGTCGAAGTGGGTGCCCTGGTGGTTGACGTTGTCGCCGGTGAACAGCGCGCGGATGATCTCGACGGCTTCCTCGAGCATCTCCAGGCGGACCTGCGGAGAGGGCCAGCCCGCGCCGACCACGTGTTCGTTGAGGCTCTCGCCCGAGCCGAGGCCGAGCCGGAAGCGCCCCTCGGAGAGCAACTGCATCGTCGCGGCCTTCTGTGCCACCACGGCGGGGTGGTAGCGCACGGTCGGGCAGGTCACGTACGTCATGAGCGGGATCCGCGAGGTCGCCTGTGCGGCGGCGCCGAGCACGCTCCACGCGTAGGGCGCGTGCCCCTGTGATTCGAGCCAGGGGAAGTAGTGGTCGGAGGTGACGGAGAAGTCGAACCCGGCGCCCTCCGCCGCGACCAGATCGTCGACGAGAGCACGGGGGCCCGCCTGCTCGGTCATCATCGTGTAGCCGATTTGCACCATATTGGTACGGTTTGCCGAACCGCTCCCGCTGAAACATCGGCCACGGCGGCTCGCGGGGCGGCTGTCCCCGCGCCGCACGGCTATTCGGGTCCCCTCCGGCTTTGCTTCCAGTCATACGCGTATGCGGCGACCCAGGTGATCTCCAGCTGCGCACTGCTGCCGGGCGCCGCTCCTGGCCCTTCGAGGGCGCTCTCGTTCTGCAGGACCCAGGACAGCGGCTGGTCGGGAACGCCTCGGGTGTCCTCTCCCGTCTCCTGGCCGTCCACGAAGAACCGCACGCGTCCGGGAGTCCATTCGGTCGACACCGTGTGCCATTCGGTCCACTCGTCGGCACCCTCGAACGTGCCCTGTTCGCCGCCGCCGCACGGATGGTGGAAGGCGGTGAGGGAGCCGGCCCAGTTGCCTTCGGGG
>NZ_JBNNJZ010000652.1:0-4222 GCF_050270335.1 Streptomyces sp. NPDC059900 | reverse complement strand
CGTCATGTGCGGCGGTGCACTTACATCCACAGCACGCCGTCGTCCTCGTGTTCGCGGACGCGGTAGGCGATCATCCGGCGGAGGAGGTCTTCCGGCACCAGGCTGCCGTAGGGGAGCTTGACCGTGCCCTTGCCTGTTTCCAGTCCGCTGAGTTCGGCGTCGAAGGCTTCGCGGGTGCTGGGGGTGAACGCGAAATTCGTGTGCTTCGCATGGCCGCTGATCACGAACAGGATCGTGCCCGACGACGAGTGCAACCAGGCGGGATGGCCCCACTTGATGGCCTCGTGCGCATCCGGCACGGCCTCACGCACCAGCGCATGCAGCTGCTCGAGCAGCTCGCGGGCCGGGCCGGGAAACTCTTCGATGTACGCGTCGATCGTCTGGGGCTTGGTCACACCAGCAGTCTGGCAGGCACTGCGTTCCATCCGGCCCTTGCTGGGCGAGATGACACGCCGAGGGGCTGACCCGGCCTGCCACCGCGGTCGCCGCCCGGCGCGCCACATCAGCCAGAGGCCAAGGTCCGCTCGGCGGAGCACTGAGAGGGCCGGTCCAGGCTGCACGCCTGAGGCTCCGCGCCGAGCACTGTCCGGCCTGCCGGACTCAGTACCATCCACGGATGTCCTGGATACGGAGTCGTAGGCGCGCACAGGAGCCGGCCGCGAAGCGGCTGCCCGACCTGGAGTTCCTCTCCCTGGTGAGGGCCGGGCTCGAGGCGCTCGCCCCCGGCGTGACGCAGGGCGCCGAGCTCAAGGGCAACTCCCTGATCAGCCCGCAGGGGTGGGCGGTGGCCGTAGCCCCGCCGCACCACGGGGGCGGCGTGCACTACGACCTCGTCGCACTGCCGGACGTCGCTCTCCAGCCGGATGTGCCGTGCTTCGTGGACTGCGTCGAGTCGGTGTCCGCGAATCCGCAGGACGCGGCGGACACCTGGGTACAGACGGCGGGCGCCTGCCTGCTGGAACTCCTGGACCGGCGTGCACACTTCGCGGACCGCGCGGGTCCCGACGACGAGCGCGGCGTACCCGGCTGGCACCTGATCATCTCGGGTGCGGTCGCTGTGGGACATGACGCCGGCGAGAACCGGCGGCTGCAGGACGCACTGCTGAGCACCAATGTGCTGCACCGGATCGCGGAGTGGTTCACCGCGGATCTGGAATCGCCCTTCTTCAACGGAGTCAAGGTCTTCTACGGCGGCCACCCCGGCGCGATGCAGGCCGAGGTCCGCGTCAACGGTGAGCGGCACGAGGCCGCCTCGGCGGCGATGGCGGCGCTCGGGCTGCCGGAGCCCGCGGCGTTCACGGCCGTGCGCTTCTACGCGCTGCTGCTTCCGGTGCCGAGCGGGGGCGGCGAGCCGGTCCACCCGACGGGCCCCCTCGAACTTGATTCTGCCTCCGCACCGGCCTGTGCCCACTGCCACGGCGAGAGCGGCGGCCTCGACCCGGAGCATCCCTGCTTCGATCTGGCCTTGCCCCACCTGATCGCCGAGCTCCCGGAGGAGGAGCGCAGGCGCCGGGTGAAGCACGACACGGGCGCGATCATGACCGCGGAGGGCGTCGGCAACTTCCTCAAGGTCCGCCTGCCGATCCGCCTGGACGACGGACGCACGGTGACTTACCTCGCCTGGGCCTACCTACGGGCCTCCGTGATCGACGACTTCGTGCAACGGGTGCACAGCAACCAACTGGCCGACCACCGCTTCGAGGGCCTGCTCTGCAATGCCATCGGCCCCTGGGGCGAAGGGCTCCTGCGGGCCCCCATCGTCCTGGGCGGCCAACGCATCAACGAGGACGGTTCGGTCCGTAGCAGCACAGTGCTGGAATCAAGCGATCCGCTGCTCGGCCGGGTACTGAGCGAAACCTGGCCCGCCGCCGCCATCCTCGGGAACCACTTCCCCCGACCGTCCTCAAACTGAGGCCCGGCAGGAGCAGCAGCCGGGCTCGGTGACCACCAGTGCTTACCGCGGGCCGCACTGCCTTCCGGGAGCCGGTCGGCGGGCAGCTTCCTGCTGAGGGTGAAGCCGCGGCATGGCTTCGCAAGAGCCATACAGTGTTGGCATGTTCGAGACGATCCGTTGGCGCTGTTACGCGCATGTGGGCGACCGCCGTGCTGCCGAGCGGGTGGTCGACCGCATCGGAGAGCTGTTGTCGCACTCCATCGAGATCGCAAGCTACGAGCGGTACTGGAAGTTCCCGGAACTGGCCGAGCTGCGGTTCGTCTCTCCCTTGTGCTGCAGCACCCCGGAGGACGCACTCCTGGCCACCCTTCAGGGGGCGTGGAAGGTCGCGACGCCCTGGAGCCTCAGCGGCGCGGGGCCAGGGGTGCGTCATGAGTTCGAGGGCATCGCGTCTTCCAACGTCGGAGCCAGTTTCAGTGTCGCCGGCATCGAGTGGTTGGAGTTCACTGTCACTGATCGCCCAGAGGGTGCTCTGCGGACGGAGCGGGCTGACATCCACGAGTGACAGCAACAGCGTCGGACGCAGGCACCCGTGCACGACCCGTCGCAGCCACTCGACCGCACGATGACGCCGCCCGGCTGTGTTCGGGCCGAACTCCTGACGCGGATGTCAGCGACTCGGCGCCTCTCTCCTGCGGCTTGGTCGTACCACCTCGACGGCAGCAGAGGTCACTGGATGGCCGAGAGCGCGGGCAAGGGTGCCTTCGATGCCGGCCACCGGGCCCGCACCGCAAACAGAGCCCGAGCGGCGAGCCACGGCGATCCGGGTCGCGGCGCCGCGCGTGCCGTGACCCGGATGCTCCGCAGCCGGACGCCGCATCAGCTGCAGCAGCCGGAGCCGTCCTGCGCCAGCTGCCGTGCCGCACCGGATCCAATGCTGATGGGCGCGGTGGTGGGCTTGATGGCTCGGACGATGGCGGAGTGCATGCCATCGGCGACCTCGTGGGTCGCGTTGAGCTCGATGTCCGTGAATCCGGCCGCCAACAGGCCCTCGCGGTATTCGGCGAAGGACAGGGCGCCGGCGATGCAGCCGACGTAGTCGCCGCGTTCGGCCCGCTGGGCCGGGGTGAGGGTGTCGTCGGCGACCACGTCCGAGATCCCGATCCGTCCGCCCGGCGCCAGGACACGGAACATCTCGGCGAAGACCGCGGGCTTGTCGGTGGACAGGTTGATGACGCAGTTGGAGATGACGACGTCGATGGTGTTCGCGGGCAGCGGGATGGCCTCGATGGTTCCCTTGAGGAACTCGACGTTGGTGGCGCCGGCCTTCTTCTGGTTGGCCAGCGCGAGGGCAAGCATCTCCTCGGTCATGTCCAGGCCGTATGCCTTGCCGGTCGCGCCGACCCGGCGGGCGGAGAGCAGGACGTCGATACCGCCGCCCGATCCGAGGTCGAGGACCCGCTCGCCCTCGTGGAGGCCGGCGACGGCGGTGGGGTTGCCGCAGCCGAGGGAGGCAGCGACGGCCTCGGCGGGAAGGGCCTCGCGCTCGTCGGCTGCGTACAGGGGGGAACCGAAGTTGTCGTCGATCTCGATGGCCTGCGGGCCGCAACAGGCCGTGCCGCCCTCGGTGACCTGCACGGCGGCAGCGGCGTAGCGCTCGCGGACGGTCTCGCGCAGGTCAGTGGACTGATCGCTCATGGAGTGCCTCCTGGACGGATGAGGTCGGGGACGGGCTGTTTCGATGCTTCTCGATGCAAGCTTGCGTCTTGGATTGAAGTTCGTCAACATAGAGGCATGTCGAAACAAGAGCTGGTGGTGCTCGGCCAGGACGGCGCCGACGGGTGCTGCCCGGGGCTGCTGACCATGCCATTGGGCGAGGATCAGGCCGTTGAGCTGGCCAAGGTGTTCAAGGCGCTCGGCGACCCGGTACGTCTGCGGCTGCTGTCGATGATCGCCTCGCGTGAGGGCGGGGAGATCTGTGTCTGCGACCTGACGCCGGCGTTCGACCTGTCCCAGCCGACGATCTCCCACCACCTGAAGCTGCTGCGGCAGGCGGGTCTGATCGACTGCGAGCGACGCGGTACCTGGGTCTACTACTGGCTGCTGCCGGAGATGACCGACAAGCTTGCCGGGATCCTCACTCGCCCCGGACAGCCCGCTGCCGCGGAGGCGTCCTCGTGAGCGAGCCCACCACCGCGCCGGTGGCAGGGCAACTGTCGTTCGTGGACCGCTTCCTGGCGGTGTGGATCCTCGTCGCGATGGCGGCCGGCCTCGGCCTGGGCCGCCTCGTGCCCGGCCTCGGCGACGCGCTGGCGAAGGTCACCGTCT
>NZ_JBNNJZ010000651.1:0-4222 GCF_050270335.1 Streptomyces sp. NPDC059900 | reverse complement strand
CAGTCCAAGGACAGTGCCCTGCGACCTCCTGGGTCAACAGGGCACGGAACTGTGACATGCGCGGGTGCGCGGGGTCCTCAGAGGCGGCCGACGACCTTGCGCGGGGTGACGCGGACGACGACGCGGGGGTCGTCGTTCACGGAGGACGGATTGAACTCCGCGTACTTCTTGCCGGTGTACTTCACCGCGAGCTCGTCGATGAGCTCCTGCCCGCCCTCGGTGGTCATCGTCGCCTCGCCGCGGATCTCGGCGTACGTGTACGGGGCGTCGAAGGGCTGGAGCAGCACCGTCACGCGCGGGTCGCGGCGCAGGTTCTTCTCCTTCCGGCGCCCGATCGTGGTGGAGAAGAGCACGTCGTCGCCGTCGCGCTTCACCCAGACCGGTGAGACCTGGGGGCTGCCGTCGGGCTGGATCGTGGCGACGGAGATGAAGACCGGGGTGTCGAGAAGGCTCTTGAGGTTGTCGGACAGTGCGGCGGACATGGGGGTGCCTCTCTCTCGTACGTCGACCTCGTGCGTCGACGGGTGATGTCGGGGTGCGCTACCGGTACTGCTGTCGGGGTGCGCCATTGATACTGCTTCAACGCACCCCGCGGCAGCGGCATTTCACCCGTTCCAGGTACCCCGGTCAGCCCGTCCGTACGACCAGTGCCGTGGCGATCGCGGCGAGGCCCTCGGCGCGGCCGGTGAGGCCGAGGCCGTCCGTCGTCGTGCCGGACACGGCGACCGGAGCGCCCGCGGCGGCGCCGAGCGCCTTCTGCGCCTCGTCGCGCCGCTTGCCGATCTTGGGGCGTACGCCGATGACCTGGACGGCGATGTTGCCGATCTCGAAGCCTTCGGCGCGCACGATCCTGGCCGCCTCGGCGAGCAGGGTCACTCCGGAGGCGCCGGACCACTCGGGCCTGCTGGTGCCGAAGTGCGCGCCGAGGTCGCCGATGCCGGCCGCGGAGAACAGGGCGTCGCAGGCGGCGTGCGCGGCGACGTCACCGTCCGAGTGGCCGGCCAGGCCCGCACTCTCGCCCTCCCAGAGGAGCCCGGCGCACCACAGTTCGCGCCCTTCCTCGAAGGCGTGCACGTCGGTGCCGATGCCGACCTGCGGCAGCGTCACGCGCGGCTGCTGCTCAGAAGCCATCGTTGGCCCTCCTGCGGGCGAGTACGGCCTCGGCGAGGACGAGGTCGAGGGGGCGCGTCACCTTGAAGGCCTCTTCGTGGCCGGGCACGACGACGACCTGGAGACCGAGTTGCTCGACCATGCTGGCGTCGTCCGTGACGTTGTCGGTGACGGTCGCGTGGGCGCGCACGAGGGTGTCGCGGTCGAAGCCCTGCGGGGTCTGCACGGCGCGCAGGCGGGCCCGCTCGGGGGTGGCCACGACGGGCTCGGGGCGGCCCGGCTCCTTGGGGTCGCCCGGCTCGACCTGCTTGACGGTGTCGGTCAGGGGCAGCGCGGGGACGACGGCGGGGGCGCCGTCGCGCACGGCCTCGATGACTCCGTCGACGGTGTCGACGGGCACGAGCGGGCGGGCCGCGTCGTGCACCAGGACGACGCCGATGCCCTCCGGGAGGGCGTCGAGGCCGAGCTTCACGGACTCCTGGCGGGTTTCGCCGCCGGGAACCACCAGGAAGTCGGTGCGCTCGGGCAGCGCGTGGTCGGCCAGGAGGGTCTTGACCTCGGCGGCGTCCTCCGGCGGGGCCACGACGACGACGAGCGAGACGGCGCGGGACGCGGCCATGGCCCGTACGGCGTGAATGAGCATGGGCGTGCCGTTCAGCGCGCGGAGCGCCTTGGGGGCGCCCGGGCCGAGCCGTACGCCGCGTCCGGCGGCGGGGATCACGACCGCGGTGCGGGATTCCTCAGACATCGCTTCCGTTCAGGTTTGTGTGCTCGGGGGAGGTGGGTATGGCCACAGCGAGCCGCCGGGCGCGAGCCTCGACCGGACCCTTCCGTGACATCTGGTCGAGCCGGCTGATCGCGCCCGCGGCACGCATGCTGAACAGCATCGAGCAGGACTCGAGCACCACGCGAGAGCACAACGTAAGAATTCAAGGACTGCGTCTTCGAGAACTTCGAGACCAGGGATCACGTCTGACGGGAACGGCGTACGGGTACAGCCGTGCCCGGGTACGAACATGCCGCAGCGCCCGGCGACACCATTGAGGGTCAGCGGGCACCGCGGCATTCATGGCGCCAAGACGTATGCGTACGCGTATGTCAGGACGCGATCAGGACGCGAGGACCTCGTCGAGCAGAGCCTCGGCCTTGTCCTCGTTCGTGTTCTCCGCGAGGGCGAGCTCGCTCACCAGAATCTGGCGAGCCTTGGCGAGCATGCGCTTCTCGCCCGCGGACAGTCCGCGCTCACGCTCACGACGCCACAGGTCACGCACGACTTCCGCGACCTTGATGACATCGCCCGAAGCGAGCTTCTCGAGATTTGCCTTGTAGCGACGGGACCAGTTCGTGGGCTCTTCGGCGTACGGCGCGCGCAGTACTTCGAAGACCCGGTCGAGCCCGTCCTGACCGACCACATCACGCACGCCGACGAACTCCGCATTGTCCGCAGGCACACGTACCGTCAAGTCGCCCTGAGCGACCTTCAGCACCAAGTAGGTCTTGTCCACGCCTTTGATCTGGCGAGTCTCAATGGCCTCGATCAGCGCGGCCCCGTGATGGGGATAGACCACGGTGTCGCCAACCTTGAACGTCATGTGACAGGTACCCCTTCCGTGGCTATCCATCCTAACACGAGAATCGCCTCTTCTGAATGGCGTTTTCGCAGGTCAGGGCATATCTCGGGGCTTGACAACTACAACAGGAACGTGCTGCGGAAGGCTTCCGGAGCGAGGTATTCGCAGGTGGGAGCGGCTCTCCGGGGGAGCAGAAACACGCCCGTCACACGCCCTCCGAGAGCGCTCCAAGAGGCTGAACGTCCCGGTTTGCCGGGTTCCAGACGGTGAACTTCCGCTACTCCGTTCGGCGACCTGAGAGACGTACGACTCCGCGTTCGGCAAGAATCCGGAATTGATCAAGTGGCCCCGGTGATCAATTTCCCGGACTTCCCCGGACCGCCATGCATTCCTTACCGGAAATCCGCAAGGCGGGCCCTGATGACGCTTGACGGCGCTTATGTGAATGGTGGACGAGAGGCCAATGACGCGCACGTGACAGGAGTGACGGGTGTGGCGGGACTCAGGGAAGACACAGGCGGGGCTCAGGTGGTCCGGGAGTGGCTCGCGTGCCGTAGGGGCGGGTCGGGTGCGGTGGCGCGGGGGCGGCTCGGTAACCTAAGGCCGCTGACACACACTTAGGGCGGCTTTACGGCCGTCCGCCCCTCCCGTACCGCCCTCGTTCAAGGAGTTGCCGCCGCCGTGAGCCGCAGCCTTCGACGTGGCGCAATCGCCGCCACCGCCATCGCGTTCTCGCTCGCGTCGCTCGCCGCGTGCGGCGCCGGTAACAACGCCCAGACGCACGAGATCAAGCCGGACAACGCAGCGACGTCCGTCGGTGACATCAAGATCCAGAACGCCATGGTGATCACCCAGCCCGACCTGAAGTCGACGGGGCCCGCGGTGATCGCCGCCACGGTGTTCAACACCGGCCGCACCGACCAGACCCTGGACGAGATCTCGGTCACCGGCACCGGCAAGAAGGCGAAGATCACGCCCGGCAAGGACGACAAGACCTCCAAGAAGGGTGGTCCGCTGACCATCCCCGCCGGCGGTTCCGTCGTCATCGGCGGCAAGGACAACGCGTCCGCCGTCCTGCCCAGCAGCCGCGAGGCCGTCAAGGACGGCAACGCGCAGGCGGTCAACTTCGTCTTCAGCAAGACCGGTGACGTGAAGATGAAGACCTTCGTCGTGCCGGCCGAGAGCTACTTCAAGAAGTGGGGCCCGAGCGAGGTTCCCGCGGCTCCGGACGGGAAGCCGTCGACGAAGCCGTCCGGTTCGACGAGCGGTGAGCCCTCCGAGGGCGCCACGCAGGGCGCGACCGAGGGTGCGACCGAGGGCGGCGCCGGCAACCCCTCGAACAAGCCGTCGGGCAGCGCCTCCGGCGAGGCCGCGGACACGTCCGGCGCCGGCTCCGAGGCCGGGACGCAGGACGCGGGCACCACGGCGGGTACGGGTACCCAGCACTGACGGGCCCGGCACTGACAGGCAGAAGCAGGAGGGGCGGGAACCCGGGCCCGGGGTGCCCCCCCCCCAGCGGGCGGCCGGGCGGAGGGGGGGGC
>NZ_JBNNJZ010000650.1:0-4226 GCF_050270335.1 Streptomyces sp. NPDC059900 | reverse complement strand
GTACAGTCCAGGGTGTCGACGGTCCAGGCGAGCGGCTCCATGCCCAGCTCGGCGCCCAGCTGGAAGGCGTTGCGGTTCCAGGCGCCGTAGGGGGCGCGGAACCAGGCGGGGGGTTCGCCCACGGCCTCCTCGACGACTTCGCAGGTGCGCTCGATCTCCACCCGCATCGCGCTCCGGCTCATTTTCGGCAGGAGCGGATGGGACCAGGTGTGGTTGCCGATCAGATGCCCGTCGTCGGCCATCTCGCGCAGCAGGTCGCGGTTGTCGGCGGCCATCTCGCCGCAGACGAAGAACATGGCGCGGACGTCGTGGCGGCGCAGGGTCTGCAGGATGCCCGGCGTGTAGCGGGGGTCGGGCCCGTCGTCGAAGGTCAGGACCATGGTGCGGTCCTTCCCGTCCATGCGCAGGATCGGTTCCCTGCGGACGCGGGGCATGCGGCGCGCGGCATGCGGGGGGCCGTTGCCCGCCATGGGCTGGAGGCGGTAGGCGGAGGGCGCCTGGGCGCGTGCGGCGGGCGGGCCGCCGGCCGCGGCGCCGCCGGAAGCCGTGGGGGCCGCGGGAGCCGGTGTGCCCGGCCGCTCCGTGGCCGCGCAGCCGGCGGTCGCGGCCAGACCGAAGACAGCGGCGCCGCGCAGGAGTGCGCGGCGCCCTGGAGTCATCTGATCCTTTTTCATGACTAATCCGTCGCATGGCGGAAGCCCGGCGCGGAACACCAACACCACGGCACCCCGCGAAAGCACCCGATGGGACCAGCACGAACAGGAGCGGATCAGCGGCGGCGCACGAGCGGGAAGGGCAGCGTCTCCCGGATCGTCAGGCCGGTGAGGAACATGACCAGGCGGTCGACGCCGATGCCGAGCCCTCCGGTGGGCGGCATCGCGTACTCCAGGGCGTCGAGGAAGTCCTCGTCCAGTTCCATCGCCTCCGGGTCTCCCCCGGCGGCGAGCAGCGACTGCGCGGTGAGGCGGCGGCGCTGCTCGACGGGGTCGGTCAACTCCGAGTAGGCGGTGCCCAGTTCGGTGCCGAAGGCGACCAGGTCCCAGCGCTCGGCGAGGCGCGGGTCCGTGCGGTGCTGGCGGGTCAGCGGTGAGACGTCGGTCGGGAAGTCCTTGTAGAAGGTGGGCAGCTTCGTCTTCTCCTCGACGAGCCGCTCGTACATTTCGAGGACGACGTCACCGCGGGCGTCGTCGGGCTTGTACGGGACGCCGGCGCGATCGCACAGCCCCTGGAGCCGCGGCAGCGCGGTGTCCGCGTCGACCTCCTCGCCGAGCGCCTCGGAGATCGCCCCGTAGACCGTCTTGACCGGCCACCGCCCGGAGATGTCGTGCTCGGTCAGGCGTCCCCGGGTGTCGGCCTTGCGGGCGATCGGTGCGCCGAAGGCGGCGGTGGCCGCGCCCTGGATGAGTTCGCGGGTGAGGTCGAGCATCACGTCGTAGTCGGCGAACGCCTGGTAGGCCTCCAGCATCGTGAACTCGGGGTTGTGCTTGTAGCTCACGCCTTCGTTGCGGAAGGTGCGGCCCATCTCGAAGACCTTCTCCATGCCGCCGACGCAGAGCCGCTTCAGATACAGCTCGGGCGCGATGCGCAGATAGAGGTCGAGGTCGTAGGCGTTGATGTGGGTGGTGAAGGGGCGGGCGTTGGCGCCGCCGTGGATCTGCTGGAGCATCGGCGTCTCGACCTCCAGATAGCCGCGGTCCAGGAGTCCCTGCCGCAGCGCCTGTACGGCGGTGGAGCGGGCCCGGACGACGTCGCGGGCCTCCGGGCTCGCCACCAGGTCGAGATAGCGGCGGCGGACCTTGGCCTCGGGGTCGGCGAGTCCGCGGCGCTTGTCGGGCAGCGGGCGCAGGCACTTGCCGGTGAGGTGCCAGGAGGTGACGAAGACGGTGAGCTCGCCCTTGTCGCTGGTGCCGACCGTGCCGGTGGCGGTGATGTGGTCGCCGATGTCGGTGCCGGACGCGAAGCGGTCCAGAACGCCGGGGCCCGAACGGTCGCGCGACAGGGCGAGCTGCCGGTCCCCCGACCAGTCGCGCAGGACGGCGAAGACGACCCCGCCGAAGTCGCGTACGAGCATGACGCGGCCCGCGACCGTGACCTGCTCCCCCGTCAGGGCGGGCAGCACCTCGGCCAGGGTGTGGGTGCGCGGCGGGAGGCCCACCGGGTAGGGCTCGACGCCGTCGGCGCGCAGCCGGTCGAGCTTGCGGTGGCGCACGCGGACCTGGTCGGGCAGTGCGGCCAGCGGGTCGGTGTCCGCGTCGTCCCCCTGGCCCGCGAGGCCGAGTGCGGAGATCGGCGGGAGTCCCGCCGTGCTCGCGGGCTTGGTGACGCCCCTGGTCCCGTGGCCCTTGCCCCAGAGCTTGCGCAGCGAGGGCACGGAGACGAAGCCTTCGGCGATGCCCGACGCCAGGCTGATCCGGGCGAGGGCTCCGGCGTCTCCGTAACAGATGAAGCGGGGATACCACTCGGGGTGGTACTTGGCGTTGGAGCGGTAGAGGGCTTCGAGCTGCCACCACTTGGAGAAGAAGAGGAGCAGCCCACGCCACAGGCGCAGGACGGGCCCGGCGCCGATGCGGGCGCCCTCCTCGAAGACCGAGCGGAACACGGCGAAGTTCAGGGAGATGCGGCGCACCCCCGACTTGCCCGCGCCCTCGCACAGCTCGGCGACCATGAACTCCATGACGCCGTTGGGCGCGGTGGCCCGGTCGCGGCGCATCAGGTCGAGGGAGATGCCGTCCTTGCCCCAGGGGACCAGGGAGAGCAGGGCGATGAGCCGGCCGTCGGCGTCCAGGGCCTCGACGAGCAGGCAGTCGCCGTCCTCGGGGTCGCCGAGGCGGTCCAGGGCCATCGAGAAGCCGCGCTCGGTCTCGGTGTCCCGCCAGGCGTCCGCCTTGTCGATGATCTCCTCCATCTCCTCGTCGGTGAGGGTGGAGTGGCGGCGGATGCGGGTGGTGGCGCCGGTGCGCCGGACGCGGTTCACGGCCTGCCGGGTGACGCGCATGTCGCGCCCGTCCAGGTCGAAGTCCGCCACGTGCAGGATCGCCTCGTCGCCGAGCTGGAGCGCGCCGAGCCCGCAGCGTGCGTAGGCGGTGGCGCCCTCCTCGGAGGCGCCCATCACGGCCGGGGCCCAGGCGTACTGCCGGGCCACGTCGAGCCAGGCGCCGATCGCGTGCGGCCAGGCCTCGCGGTCGCCGACGGGATCGCCGCTGGCCAGGCAGACGCCCGCCTCGACGCGGTAGGTGACGGCGGCCTTGCCGCTGGGCGAGAAGACCACGGCCTTGTCGCGCCGGGTGGCGAAGTAGCCGAGGGAGTCCCGGGCACCGTATGTGCCCAGGAGGGCGCGGATGCGGGGTTCCTCGTCGCCGTGCAGGGCGGCTTCCATGCGCTGGGAGCGGAAGAGGGTCGCCGCGGCGTTCAGGAGCGCGAGGGCGCCGAACAGACCGAGCCAGAAGTGCAGGGCGCGCGGTGGCCTGCCGTCGAAGTAGTCGCCGCCGGTGAAGAGCCCGCCGCAGACGCGGTCCGCCGCCCACAGCAGTGCCTGGCCGCGCGGCAGCGTCCCCGGGAAGAGCGCGACGAGACCCCAGCCGAGCAGGACCGCCAGGGCGAGGCCCGCCACGAGTACGAGGACGGCCCGCCGGACGGCGCCGCGGCGGGAGTCCGCGGAGAACTCCTTGCGGGCCATGACCAGCAGGACGAAGGCGACGGAGCAGACGATCAGGGAGGGCAGCGAGTCCGCCCAGAAACCGAGGGCGATGCCGAGCACGTCGAAGGCGAGGAGCAGCCCCAGGTAGATGATGACCAGCCACCACGCGACCTTCTTGCGGGCTGCTGTCGCCGCGGCGAGAAGGAAGAGGAAGACGGCGTACGCCAGGTTCGGGCTCACCGGGACCGTGAGGAGGTCCAGGACGCGCACCAGCGGGCGCAGGAGATGACGCAGCGGGGCGATGATCGCCAGGACCGCGCAGAAGAGACCCAGGATGCCGAAGAAGGCGGCGAACCCCTCCGGCACGCGTCCCAGGAAGCGGTCTCTCGCGTGCCGCGGCGGCGCGGTGGCGGCACTCTCCACGCTGGTGCTCATGAACCGACCCTAGGAAGGGTCGGGCCGCGTCGCTCGTCGAGCCGGGGCGCCGCCTGCCCGCAACGGAGGCCGGCGACATGGGGCGTTCACCGTTCTCGAGCTTGCGATAGAGGGACAGGCTCACGAACATGCGTCGCGCCACGTCGTCCTGGGT
>NZ_JBNNJZ010000649.1:0-4230 GCF_050270335.1 Streptomyces sp. NPDC059900 | reverse complement strand
ACACAGATTCCCGCAAGGCAGCCATGAGCGAGAGTGGTCAATGGCCTCCGGAACTGCGGGACATGAGAGACGCAGAGCACGAGAACTGAGCCGCAGCAGGTCAACCACTCGTGCCGGCCCGCACCCAGAGGCAGAAGGGTGTCCCTGCCGGGCCGCACAGGACACGTACGTCCTGTTGGAGCTTGACGCACCCGCCACTGCCGTCAACGCGACGAAGGAGCGCCGCCCGTCTCGGACAGCCGTCGCGGCAGGCCCGACGCCAGGTGGTCGATGAAGCGGCTGACCCGGTGCGGGACGTGCTCGTCGTTTCCGTACAGCGCGTAGATGTCGGCCGCCGGTGTCGACACGTGCGGCAGCACCCGCACCAGCTCCCCGCGGTCGAGATACGGCGCGACGTGCCACTCGGAACGCATGATCACGCCGCGTCCCCGCAGGGCCCAGTCGGTCACCACGTCGCCGTCGTTGCTGGACAGGTGGCCGTGCACGCGCACATGACGTGGCTGTGAAGCCTCTCCGAAACGCCAGAGCGCGAAGTCTCCTTCGTTCTCGCGCAGCACGATGCAGTCGTGCGCGGCCAGGTCCTCGATGACCGCCGGTGCCCCGCGCTCGGCCAGGTAGGAAGGTGCCGCGCACGGCACGCGGCGGTTCGCCGCCAGGCGGCGCATACGCAGCGAGGAGTCGGGCGGCGCGCCCACATGCACGGCGACGTCGAAGGCACGGCGGTGGGGCCGCAGCGGAAGCCCGGAGGTGTGCAGCTGGGCGTGCAGTTGCGGGTGATCGGCCACGAACTCGCCCAACAGCGGCGCCACATGGGCGCGCCCCAAGCCGATCGTCGACTCCACGACCAGCGTGCCGCGCAGCGCGGCCGACCGGTCGGCGAGGGAGTCCTCCAGCTCACGAAGCTGGTCGAGGATCCCCTGCGTGCGTGCCGCGTAGCGCCTGCCCTCGGAGGTCAGGGCGAGGCGTCTGGCTCCGCGTCGGACGAGCCGCGCGCCCAGGCGCCGCTCCAGCGCCGTGAGGCGCTTGCTGACGACGGACAGGGAGCATCCGAGCTCCCGTGACGCGGCGGTAAGGGTTTCGTTGGAGGCGACGACCTGGAAGAACCACAGGTCGTCCATGGACGACCGCCCCTCCTCGGCACCCCCGCCCTGGATGCTTTCCACAGCGGAAAGCCTACCTTGCCAATTATGGCCTTGTGGAGTGCATCTGTGCAGGTCAAGGTTGGTTCAGCACGTTGCGCCCGGACGGTCCTGACTTTGCCGGTGCTACGCCGCCGACGCCGTCGTCACCGTACTCAAGCCGTCGTATCGCACTCGCGCTCACGTAGATGTCACCCAGCTCAAGGAGCCGATCCATGCCCCACCGCTATCGCATCGCAGCCGTCCCAGGCGACGGGATCGGCCGCGAGGTGGTCCCCGAAGGCCTCAGGTGCCTGCGGGCGGCTGCCGAAGTCCACGGATTCGGACTCGACGTCGTCGAGTTCGACTTCGCCAGCGCCGACTACTGGCGGCGGCACGGCACGATGCTCCCGCCGGACTGGAAACACGTGCTCGCCGATTTCGACGCGATCTTCTTCGGCGCGGTCGGCTGGCCGGACGTCGTCCCCGACCACGTCTCTCTGTGGGGGAGCCTGCTCCAGATGCGCCGGGAGTTCGACCAGTACATCAATCTGCGGCCGGTGCGGCTGCTGCGCGGAGTGCGCAGCCCGCTGCGCGACCACCGGCCCGGTGAGATCGACTTCTACGTCGTGCGGGAGAACACCGAGGGCGAGTACTCCAGCATCGGCGGCCGGATCTTCGAGGGCACCGACCGGGAAACGGTGATCCAGGAGACGGTGATGACGAGGACCGGCGTGGACCGGGTCTTGCGCTACGCCTTCGATCTGGCCGACTCACGCCCCCGAAAGAGCCTGACCTGGGCGACGAAGAGCAACGGCATCTCCATCACCATGCCGTACTGGGACGAGCGCGCGGCCGCGATGGCTGCGCGGTACCCGCAGGTGAAAGCCGGCAAGGACCACATCGACATCCTGTCCGCCAAGTTCGTGCTCCAGCCCCAGCACTATGACGTCGTCGTGGCCAGCAACCTCTTCGGGGACATCCTCTCCGACCTCGGGCCGGCCTGCACCGGCACCATCGGCATCGCGCCCAGCGCCAACATCAACCCCGAACGGACCTTTCCCAGCCTGTTCGAACCGGTCCACGGATCGGCACCGGACATCGCCGGCCTCGGCGTCGCCAACCCGGTCGGCCAGATCTGGAGCGGCGCGATGATGCTGGCCCACCTGGGCGAAGAGGAGGCGGCCGCAGGGGTGGTGGCCGCGATCGAGGACGTCCTGGAGGAGCAGCCCCGGGTCCTCACCCCCGACCTCGGCGGCCCGGGAACCACCCGGGGCCTGGGGGCGGCGATCGCCGCCCGCGTCGGCCGTCCCGCCGGTTCGCCGTGACGGTCACCGCGACGGGTCATTCGCCCGGCAAGCCGACCCGCTGATCGGACGCGGCGCGATCCGGCACCAACAGCATGCACCACTTGCATTCATCGCCCGCGTGCACGGGGGCATCCAACCAGTACGCGCCGGTGAGAAGTTGCCCCTGGGGTGTGGTGGCCGGCAGGCCGTTCATGTTGTCCATGCCCCGCCCAACGAGGCCTGTCGGACGAGGTTTTGGGGGCGACAACCGGGCCGCCGCGCAAGCCGTCCTTGTGCCTGAAGTTCCCGCTTCATTGTCTTCAGACGGGAAAGCGGGGGTATACGGCATGGTTTCGCCGCCCCTTCCCCGGACTCAGGCTGGCGAGAATCCGCGGACAGTCGGCATTTTCGCCACTGTCGGCCCGGTGGTGCCCTTCATAGGGTCGTGGCAACAACCGCCGAGGAAAGAGCGATTCGCATGCCCGACCAGAGCCCCGATGCCCTGCCCGAGAAGGTGGCCGGAGTCCGCATCCCCACCAGTGAGGTGGCCGTGCAGACCGCCGCTTTCGTGCGACGCGTGTCCTCCGAGACGCTCTTCAATCACGTCATGCGGACCTATGTTTTCAGCTCGCTGCTGTTCGACCGGCGGGGTGTTCGCTACGACCGTGAACTCGCTTTCGTGGCCGCGGCCCTGCATGATCTCGGTCTTGTCGAGGCGTATCAGACCCCGGCCGAACGCTTCGAAGTCGACGGCGCCGACGCCGCCAGGCGATTCCTGCAAAGCCGGCGCATGGAGGACGAGCGGGTCGAGGTCGTCTGGGATGCGATCGCCCTGCACACCAGCCTCGGCATCGCAACGCGGAAAAGGCCGGAGATCGCCATGGTCTGTGTCGGCTCCGGGCTCGATTTCGCCGGGAACGGCCTTGAGCAGATCCCGTCCGACACTCTCCAGGAAGTACTCGCCGCCTTTCCCAGGAAGGGCTTCAAGCAGGACGCGGTCGACAACATCCTGTCGCTGTGCCGTACCAAGCCCACGTCGGTGCTCATGCATCCTTTCGCCGAGGTCGGCCGCCGCCACATACCCGACTTCCCGGTACCCACAGTGGAGGATCTGCTGCTCGCAGCACCCTTCGAGGACTGAGTCCGAGGACTGAGTCCGGCGCCCCGGCAGGCCGGGCCCGCTGTCTTCAGGTGCCGAGCAGGCCGGCCGAAACCGCCCAGAGGCGCTCAGCAGTGGCGGGATCGAGCGCCCACGCCTTGACGCCGTGCGGGTGCTGCGCGAGGTCGGCGTCGTCCGGCACGGTGTACGCCTCTTGTGCATCGTCGAGGTAGTGGCCTCCTGAGTGGGCGAACTGCGGGGCGACAGCCGCGACGATGCTGGTGGCGGCCCCCTGCTCGACGGTCTTGTACGTGAAGACTCCGGCGGCCTCGGCCGCGTCGAGCGACTGCTTCTGCCGGGTCGTGAAGTTGCGTTGCAAGCCCGTCGCTACACCGCCGGGGTTCACCGCGTTGGCAGTGATGCCGTCGCCTGCCCACAGGCGGGTCGCCTCGACGGCGAACAGGGAGTTCGCCGTTTTCGACTGGGCGTAGGCGAGCTGCGGATCGTAGCCGCGGCGCTCGAAGTGGAGGTCGTCGAAGTCGATGCCCGCACGCATGTGCGCCGTGGAACTGACCGAGACGATCCGTGCCCCGCCGCGGTCGGCCGCACCCAGGGCAAGGGCGCCGTGCAGACCGGTGGCCAGGGCGAAGTGGCCGAGATGATTGGTGGCGAACTGCAACTCCCAGCCCTCACGCGTGCGTTCCGGTCCTCCGGTGACCACACC
>NZ_JBNNJZ010000648.1:0-4240 GCF_050270335.1 Streptomyces sp. NPDC059900 | reverse complement strand
TCGCTGGTCTTCAGGTCGACGCCCGCGAACCCGGACAGCATGCAGTCCTTGCCGCCGCTGTTGAGCATCGTGACCGCGACGCTGCCCTCGGTGTCGCCGTCTATGGTGTTGTCCTGTGCCGAGATGTCCAGGTCGTCGGTCCGGCACTTGCCGACCTTGCTGTTGGCGTCGGACCCTGTCCCGGCGTCCTCGCCCTGGCCGCCGGAATTCTGCCCGCCGGAGTCCTTGCCGCCGTCCTGCGCCGAGCCGCCCGAGCCCGATCCGCTGTCCGAGGAGGACGAACTGGACGCGGCCGAGGGGTCACCCTGTCCCGTGGTGTCCTCGTCGTTGCAGGCCGTGAGAGAGAGGCTCGCGGCAACGGCCAGGGCGGCGAAGGTGATCTTGTGAACGCGCATCGTCTGTTTCCTCGGAATCGGTTGGGGTGCCGGTCGCTGCTCCGTACGAGCGAGCGTTTCTGATCACCAGGACCCGCCCGGCCGGATGAATCGTTCCGCCCAACCCCTCGCTAATACATCCCTGTTACACGCATGACAGCTACCACCAGCACCACGACCGCGCACCACCCGCCCCCGCACCGCCGCCGGGGTTCGGTTGCGGCGCGGTCGCGCACCGTTTCGCGTCCGCGGCCCGCTGGGACAGACCCGTAACCCGGACTGCCTTGACCCCGGCGGGCCGCTTGGCCTCTCTCCGTGCCGGGCCGGGAGGGGCAGGAGAGGGTCCGTTGCACCCGACAGAGACGGTGCGGGAAGTGTCGGGCGTGGGGGAGTGGCGGCGTCGCACGATGAGGCCATGGACGACACGACCTTGGTATCCCGCTTCCTGCGCGACGGCTTCGTGAAACTGGAGGGCGCCGTCGCGCCCCGCGTGGCCGCGGACTGTGCGCGGCTGCTGTGGCGGGAGACGGGCCTCGACCCGGACGATCCGGCGACCTGGACGCAGCCCGTGCACTGGGTGGCCGGTATGGCGCAGGGGCCGTTCGCCGCCGCCCCCAACTCCCCCTCCCTGCACCGCGCGTACGACCTGCTCGTCGGCGCCGGACGCTGGGAGCCGCGCTACTCGCTGGGCACGTTCCCGCTGCGTTTCCCGCACGAGGAGGAGCCGGACGACGCGGGCTGGCACATCGAGGGGAGCTATCTGCCGGAGGGGGAGAGCTGGTACTTCACCAACCTGCGTTCCCGGGGCCGGGCCTTGCTGATGCTGTTCCTGTTCAGCGAGGTCGGGCAGGACGATGCCCCGACCCGGATCCGGGTCGGCTCCCACCTCGACGTACCGAAGATCCTCGAGAGGTACGGGGAAGACGGGGCCAGCGGACTGACCCTTGCGCCCGACCTGGTGGCGGCGACCGACCACCGGCCGCTCGCCCTGGCCACCGGATCCCCCGGCGACGTGTTCCTGTGCCATCCGTTCCTGGTGCACGCGGCACAGCCCCACCACGGGGCCGGGCCGCGCTTCATGGCCCAGCCGCCGCTGATGCCGGCCGCGCCGTACGAACTGGAGCGGGCCGACGGCGCGTACTCGCCCGTGGAGAGCGCGATCCGCCGGGGCCTGGGGCGCGACACCGTTCGATGATCGTGCGAGGGTGCCCCTATGACGACCGAGCGATTCGAAGTGCAGCGACAGGTAGCAGCGCCCCCGGAAAAGATCTTCGCGTTGCTGTGCGAGCCCTCCGGGCACGTGGCGATCGACAGTTCGGGGATGCTGCAGTCCGCCGAGGGGAAACCCGTACGCGCAGTCGGCGACGAATTCGTCGTCCACATGGATCGTGAGGCGTTGAACGACTACCCGCTGGGCAAGTACGACGTCACCGTGATCATCACGAAGTTCGAGCAGGACGCCCTGATCGAATGGACCATCTCCGGCCAGGTGCAGCCTCCCATCCGGCACCTCTACGGCTATCGGCTCGAGCCCTGCGAGGGCGGCACCCTGGCCACTTCGTACTACGACTGGAGCGAGATCGAGGAACGCTACCGGGAGGCGAACATCTTCCCGGTCATCCCCGAGGCGGGCCTTCGCGCGACCCTGGGAATTCTGGCGCGGACCGTGGAGTAGCGGCCGGGGCTCAGGTCTGCTTCACCAGAACGGCGCGGGTGTAGAGCAGGTCGAAGCCCTGGCGCTGCGCGTTCTGCTGGGACTTGGAGCCGGGCTGGGTGGTGATGACGGCGACGTCGCAGCCGGCGGCCGCGGCGTGGGCGAGCCGGTAGGAGAGCAGCGCGGTCTGCACGCCCCGGCGGCGGTGTGCGGGCGCGGTTGCCGCGCCGGTGAGCTGCGCGATGCCTTCGGTCGTGCGGAAGCCGGCGCCGCCGGCGATCACCCCGTCGCGCAGCGCGACGCAGCGGGTGACGCCGGCTGCTGCCGTGAGGTCGCGCATGGCCCGGGCGATGACCTCGCGCGGGAACTCTTCGTGCGAGGGCACGCCTTGCGTATCGGGGTGGGCGAAACCCTCCGCCACGACGTTGAGCCAGGGCTCGAACTCCTCGTCGCCGCTGGGCCGGACCTCGATCCCGGTCGGCGTGCTGCGCTCGCGCCAGGTCTTGAGGTCCAGGCCGAGCACGTTCTCAAAGGATGTGAGCCGGTAGTCCCGTTCGGTCAGCAGGGCGGCGATCGCGGGATCGGCCAGGTGGGCGAGTTCGATCTGTACGGGGGAGTGGCAGGCCGCGAAGGCCTGTTCGACCTCGTCCAGAGCGGCCGCACTGGGCACGCCGCCGAAGCCGAGCCCCGCAACCTTGTTGAGCGGTGAGCCCTTTTCGGCGAAGCTCGCCACGCCGCCGGCGAGAGGGGTCACGAAGCCCTCGGTGTCCGCCCTGCGGCGGCGGGCGGCCTCGCTGCCCGTGGCGATGAGCTGCGCCTCGGCCCGCTCGATGCGGGCGGCCAGAGCGGTGTCGCAGAAGAGCGGCGAGTGGTCGGCATTCATGGGGTTTTCGTGCTCCCTTGTCGGTCGGTGACCTGCTTCCGCACTTGCGGTGTCCCACCCGTGTTGCCTTAACCGCGTCGCCCCAGCGTCGCGGACTTGAGCGAGGCACTCAAGCAGGCGGCGCGGCACACGACCTCTTGACTCCCCGGCGCCCGCCCTGTTCTCCTTGCCTTCGTCAGTGGATGAGCCACTGATTCACTCATCGACTCAGACTCCGAGCACTCTGAGCACTCCGAGTACCACAAGCACTCTGAGAGGCCACCCCGTGGAGACGCTGCCGCGCGAAACCGTCGTCGATCTGCTGGAAGGGCGGCTGCGTGAAGAGATCCTCACCGGCCGGTATCCGGCCGGGAGCTATCTGCCGCCCGAACGCGAACTGGCCGACGGCTACGGCGTCACCCGCACCACCCTCAAGCACGCCTTCGGCCGGCTCATCCAGGCCGGACTGCTCGAAACCCGGCACGGCGTGGGCACCCGGGTGCGCGACTACGCGCGGCTCGGCGGCGCCGACCTGCTGCCCATGCTGGTGCGGCACAGCCCTGAGTGGATCACCGAGGTCTTCGAAGTCCGGCGCTCCATCGGCGCGTTGATCGCCGGGCGGGCCGCCGCCAAGGCGACCGACGGGCAGAAGGACGAACTGCGCACCCTGCTCGACGCGGTGAAGACCGCACAGAGCGGGGATGCCGTGCAGCTCGCGGACGTCGAAGTGCACCGGGCACTCGCCCGCGCCACCGGCAACCGCGTCTACGCCCTGCTCACCAACACGCTGTTCAACGCCTATCTGCCAGTCAGGGCCGCCCTGGTGGGGCCCTTCACCGACCCGGACGCCGCGCACGCCCGCCTCGCTCCGGTGATCGACGCCGTCGTCAGGGGCGATGAGGCCGCGGCCGGCTCGGCCGCCGATGACTATCTCACCGCCACCGAGCGCATCATGCTGGAGGGCCTCAAATGAGCGTGCGCGCAACAAGGTTCGCGGAGACCATGCTGGGCAGCGCCCGCCTCGACGCCGACGGGACCGACCGCCGCGCCCGCCTCGACCTGCGGGTCAGCGCCGATACCGTGCTGCGGCCGCTGGGCACGACCGAGGCGAGTTTGGCCGGACGGATCCGGATAGCCGGGTGGGCCGACGACGCCCGGGCGGCCGGCACGCTGGAGATATCGCCGCTCGCCCGCCGCCGGATCCGCTACCGGCTGACCTTCACCGCGCAGGGCCGCCGATTCACCCTGGACGGCTGGAAGTCCATCACCCCGCTGCACCCCGTGCGGTCGATGACCGTCCTGCCCTTCACGCTGTACGAGACGTACGAGGACAAGGAGCGGCCGGTCGGG
>NZ_JBNNJZ010000647.1:0-4255 GCF_050270335.1 Streptomyces sp. NPDC059900 | reverse complement strand
ATTGAAACACAAACGGACCTGGACCGGACGGTGGTGGGGGAGACCCGCGCGATGCTGGACGCGGGCCGCACCGGCGAGTTCACCGTCTCGGAGAGCGGATCGCGCTGCGGGGAGCCGCTGACGCTGTTCGTGGAGTCGAGCGTGCCCCCGCCCCGCATGATCGTGTTCGGTGCGATCGACTTCGCGGCGGCCCTGGTGCGCACGGGCAAGTTCCTGGGCTACCACGTGACGGTGTGCGACGCGCGGCCCGTCTTCGCCACGCGGGCCCGTTTCCCGGGGGCCGATGACATCGTGGTCGACTGGCCGCACCGTTATCTGCGGGACACCGCCACCGACGGGCGCACGGTCTTGTGCGTCCTCACCCATGACGCCAAGTTCGACATCCCGTTGCTGGAGGTGGCCCTGCGCCTGCCGGTCGCGTTCGTCGGCGCGATGGGCTCGCGCCGCACGCACGAGGACCGCAACCGCCGGCTGCGGGAAGCCGGCGTCAGCGAGGAGGAGTTGGCGCTTCTGCACTCCCCGATAGGGCTCGACCTCGGGGCGCGCACGCCCGAGGAGACCGCCCTGTCCATCGCGGCGGAGATCGTCGCGGCCCGGCGCGGCGGTACGGGCGTGCCGCTGACCGGCGCCGCGATGCCCATCCACCACGAGACGGGGGCGGGCGGCGCCACCGCGGCTGCGTGAACCGGCCGAAGGCGAGGGCGGCCGTGGTGCTGGGGCACCGCGCCCGCTTCCGTACCCGGCACTCCGGCCGGTGCCGGGACCACGACCGCTCGCGTGTTCAGGCCGGTTCCACCGCCTCCCGCAGCAACTGCACCGGATGCCAGGCGTCGCGTTCGGTCCCGTGGAAGATCTGCTGGCGGCAGGAGACGCCCGTGGCGACCACGACCGTGTCGCCGTCCTCCGCCTCGATCGCGGGGAAAAGACGGTCCTGGCCGACCGTCATCGACACCTCGTAGTGCTCGGACTCGAAGCCGAAGGACCCGGCCATCCCGCAGCACCCGGCGTCCAGTTCGGACACCGACACGCCGGGGATCCGCTTCAGGAGCGCGACGGTCGCGGCCGTGCCCACCTCCGCCTTCTGGTGGCAGTGGCCGTGGTAGAGCAGCTTGCGTCCCGCGAGCCAGGAGTCCTCGCGCAGCCGAAGCCGCCCGTCGTCGACGGCCTCCACGAGCAGCTCCTCGACCTGGCGCACCCTTCCGGCGATGTCCTTGACGGCGGTGTCGTCGGGCAGCAGCGCCCGGTGTTCGTCGCGCAGGGTCATCAGGCACGAGGGTTCGCAGCCCACGATCGGTGAGCCGGGCTCGGTCGACTCCCGCAGGGTGCGGGCCAGTCGGCGCGCCTTGTGCTTCGCGTCGTCGACAAGCCCCTTGGAGAGGCTGGAGCGGCCGCAGCAGCCCCCGCTCTCCAGGCGCACCTGCCACCCCGCCCGCTCCAGCAGGTCGATGGCCGCCCGGCCGATGCCCGGCTCGGTGTACGTGGTGAAGGAGTCGGCGAGATAGGTGACGGTGCCTTGGGTGACCGGGAACCCGCCGGGCGTCCGGCGCCGGAACCAGCGCAGCAGATTGCGCCGCACGAACACCGGCAGCGGCCGCTGCGGGGCGATGCCGGCCAGGCGGTCCATGAGCCGGCGTACCCAAGGGACGCGTCCCGGCAGGTTGGACAGCGGTGCGGTCGCCGAGCCCAGGCGGTTCAGGAGCCGGATCGCACCGAACAGGCGCGAGCGCAGCGGCACGCCGTGGGTGTCGTGGTAGTGCGAGAGGGCCTCGCTCTTGAGGGTGGCCATGTCGACGCCGAGCGGGCACTCGCTCTTGCACGCCTTGCACATCAGGCACAGGTCGAGGATCTCGTGCAGCCGCTCGTCCCCGAGCGCGGCCTTGGGGTCGGGCTCGGACAGCGCCTTGACCAGGGCTCCCGCGCGCCCGCGGGTGGAGTCCTCCTCCTTGCGGGTGGCCATGTACGAGGGGCACATGGCGCCGCTGCCGGACTTGCGGCACAGCCCGATGTTCATGCACCGGTCGGCCGCGGCCCGCATGCTGCCCCCGCCCACGACCTCGAAGGACAGGCGGGTGCGCAGCGGTGCGGCGGGCGGCAGGGCCGCGTCGCGCAGGTTGTCCGTCATCGGCGCCGCATCCACGATCTTGCCCGGGTTGAGGATGCCGTCGGGGTCGAAGAGCCGCTTGACCTGGCGCATCGCCTCGTACAGTTTCTCGCCGAAGATCTCCCGGTTGAACTCGCTGCGGGCCAGGCCGTCGCCGTGCTCGCTGGAGTTGACCCCGCCGTACTCGGCGACCAGGTCCTTGACCTCCGTTGCGACGGCGCGCATCCGGCCGATGTCCGCGGGGTTGGTGAGGTCGAGGTAGGGCCGGATGTGCAGACAGCCCACCGAGCAGTGGCCGTAGAACCCGGCCGTCATGCCGTGCCGGTCCAGGACGTTCTTGAACCTGCGGGTGTAGTCGGCCAGATGTACCGGGTCGACCGCGGTGTCCTCGACGAAGGCGAGCGGGCGCTTGGTGCCCTCGCTGGCCGCCATCAGCAGGCCGAGCCCGGCCTTGCGGACCTTCAGAAGGGAGGACTGCTGGGCCGGGGTGATGGCCTGGAGGGTGTGGTAGCCGTGCCCGTGGCGCGACCACAGCTGGGTCAGCTGCCGCATCCGGTCCAGGAGTTCGGCCTCGTCGTCGCCGGTGAAGGAGACGAAGAGCAGGGCTTCTGGTTGCCCTTCGAGGATGTCGCTGAGCGCCGCGTACTCGATCTTTCGCCGGGACAGGTCGAGGATCGTCCGGTCCATCAGCTCCACGGCGGCCGGATCGCAGGCCAGCGCGTCCTGTGTCCCCGCGATCGCCCCGGCCACGGAGGTGAAGTGGCCGACGGCGATGACCGTGCGGCTCGGCTTGGGCACCAGGTCGACGAGGGCTGTGGTGGCGACGGCCAGGGTTCCCTCCGAGCCGACGACGAACTTGGCGAGGTCGAAGGGGGCGTCCTCGCGGGCGAGGCGGTCCAGGCGGTAGCCGCAGGCGCGGCGCCAGTGCTCGGGGAAGCCCTCGGCGATGGCCGCGGCATTGGCCCGGACGATCCCGGGTAGCTCCCGGTAGAGGGCGCCTTCGAGCGTCGGCTGCCCGGCGCGGCGGGCGCGTTCGGCCTCGTCGACCCGGCCGAAGGACGCGGGGCTGCCCTCCGCGAGCACCACATCGAGTTCGCGGACGTGGTCGATGGTCATGCCGTAGCGCACCGACCCGCTGCCGGCCGAGTTGTTGCCGATCATCCCGCCGATGGTGGCGCGGTTGCTGGTGGAGGTGTCCGGGCCGAACATCAGCCCCCACGGGCTCGCGGCGCGATTGAGCTGGTCCTGTACGACACCGGCCTCGACCAGGGCCGTGCCGCTGCCCGGATCGAGTTCCACGATGCGGTTCATGTGACGGGACAGATCCAGGACCAGGCCGGGCCCCACGGTCTGGCCCGCCAGGCTGGTCCCGGCCCCGCGCGGCACGACGGGCACGCGGTGGGCGGCGGCGGCCGCGACCGCCGCGGCGACGTCGTCGGCGTGCCGGGGGAAGGCCACCCCCATCGGCGTGATGGCGTACATGCTCGCGTCCCTGGCGAACAAGTGCCGGGTGTAGTCGTCGAACTGGACCTCGCCGTCGAGATCCTTGACCAGGTCCTGTTCGAGACCGCGGGCCTGGTCCCGGCTCTCGGCGTGGTCGTGGGCGGGGCTCTCGCCCTCGGTGACGGTCATCCTCGGCAGCCTCCTCGGCGGGATGGGGACTTCGGCGGGCGCACGGCCGTTCTCACTCGGTGCGCAGGACGTCCAGGGCGTCGGCGAGCCCGCCCGGGTCGATGCGCACACCGGCCAGTTGCAGGCCCATCTGCACCCCGGCGAGCGTGCCCGCGAGCGTCAGGTCGCCCAGGTGCCCGAGGTGGCCGATGCGGAACACCCGTCCGGCGAGCCTTCCGAGGCCCGCGCCCAGGGACATGTCGAACCGCTCAAGGATGATCTTTCGTACTTTGTCGGCGTCCTGGTCCTCGGGCATGAGGACCGCGGTCAGCGAGGAGGAGTACTCGCGCTCGTCGGCGCACAGCACCTCAAGGCCCCAGCCGCGCACGGCCGCCCGGGTGGCGGCCGCATGCCGGTCGTGCCGGGCGAAGACCGCGGGCAGCCCTTCGGCCTTGAGTATCCGCAGGGCTTCGGCGAGACCGTAGAGCAGGTTGGTGGCGGGGGTGTAGGGGAAGAAGCCGCGCCGGTTGGCCTCGATGTAGG
>NZ_JBNNJZ010000646.1:0-4259 GCF_050270335.1 Streptomyces sp. NPDC059900 | reverse complement strand
GTGTTGTAGGCGGACGTGGTCAGTGCGGAGGTCAGGGTGGGCGCGTCGGCGGCGAAACGGACGGCGAGGGCGGTGACGACCGGGTTGATCGTGAACCCGGCGAGCGCCATGAGGAAGATCAGGGCGATGGCGGCGAGCGGGACGGCGGACAGCGGGATCAGCGCGAGCAGGAACAGTGCGGTCGCCGCGGCGGCCGGGAGCGTCGTGGCCATGGGCCGGCGGTCGCCGAACCGGCCGCCGATCGCGGTGCCGCCCAGGGCGCCGGCGCCGAACGCGATCAGTACGAGGGGCACGGCGCCCTGCGGGATGCCGGCGCGGTCGGTCAGGAGCGGGGTGATGTAGGTGTACACGGCCAGCACACCGCCCATGATCAGTACGGCCGAGGCCAGCGCCAGCCACAGCCGGCCCTGGCGCAGCGCCCGGATTTCATCGCGTACGGAGATCCGGGCGTGCTGCTCCGTTCGGGGGACGAAGCGGCCGATCACGGCGGCGGCCAGGGCGGCGAGCGCGGCCAGGGCCCAGAACAGTCCGCGCCAGCCGGTGACGTGCCCGGCTAGGGACCCGGCGGGGACGCCGATGACGTTGGCCAGGGTCAGACCGCCCATCATCACGCCGACGGCGCGGGTGGCGTTCGCGGGCCCGGCGGCGCCGGTGGCGATGACGAAGCCGACGGCCCAGAACGCGCCGGTGGCCAGCGCGGTGACGAAGCGGGCGGCCAGGACGACGGCGAAGGAACTGCTCAGGGCTGCCACGACGTGCCCGGCGGCGAAGACCGCCAGGGCCAGGACGAGGGTGACGCGCCGGGGCAGGCGCAGGGTGGCCAGCGCCATCACCGGACCGCCGACGATCATGCCGACGGCGAAGGCGGTGATCAGCAGACCGGCGTGGGAGACGCTGGCGCCGAGGTCGGGCGCGATGTCCGGGAGGATGCCGGCGACGACGAATTCGGTGGTGCCCATCAGGAAGGTGCCGGCGGCGAGCACCCACACGACGAAAGGCAGCTTGCCCGGCGCGCGAGCGGCGGGATGGGACATGCAGGATCTTCTCCTTGTGCAGGAGCGGGGCAGAGGGCCGGGAGGCGGGTCAGGGCTTGAGCAGTGTCTTGATCGCACGGCGCTCGTCCATCGCCCGGTAGCCCTCGGCGACGTCGCCGAGCGGCAGGGTGAGGTCGAAGACCTTGCCCGGGTCGATGCGGCCCGTCTGGACACGCTCGATGAGGTCGGGCAGGTAGCGCCGTACGGGGGCGGGGCCGCCGCGCAGTGCGACATGGGAGAAGAACAGCTCCTGGCCGTCCACGGCGACGCCGTGGGGGACGCCGACGAAGCCGACGCTGCCGCCCGGACGGGCCGCGTGCAGGGCCTGGCGCATGGACTCATCGGTGCCGACGCACTCCAGCACGCTGTCGGCGCCGATCCCGCCGGTCAGCTCCTTGATCTGGGCCACGCCCTCGTCGCCGCGCTCGGCGACGATGTGGGTGGCACCGAACTCGCGGGCCAGCTTCTGCCGGGAGGCATGGCGGGACATCGCGATGATGCGCTCGGCGCCCATCTCCTTGGCGGCGATCACCGCGCACAGGCCGACCGCGCCGTCACCGACGACCACGGCGGTCGAGCCGGGCTGCACCTGCGCGGCATCGGCGGCCCACCATCCGGTGCCCATGACGTCGGAGACGGCCAGCAGGCCCGGCCACAGCTCCTCGCCGGGGGTGCCGTCGGTGGCGACCAGGGTGCCCTGGGCGTTGGGGATGCGCACGTAGTCGGCCTGGCAGGTGGACATGAACTCGCGGTGCAGGCAGCTGGACTGGAAGCCGTTCTGGCAGTTGGCGCAGGTGTTGTCCGAGGTGGCGAAGGAACCGATGACGAACTGGCCCGGCTTGACCGCGGTGACCTCGGAGCCGACCTCCTCGACGAAGCCGACGTACTCGTGTCCCATCGGATGCGGCTCGTCGGTGGGTTCCAGGCCGCGGTAGGGCCACAGGTCCGAGCCGCACACGCAGGTCACGGCGGTGCGGATGACCGCGTCGGTCGGGTGGAGGATCTTGGGGTCTTCCCGTGTCTCGAAACGGATGTCGCCGGGGGCGTAGATCATTGCGCCGCGCATGAGGGGGTTCCTTCGCGTGCCGGGGCGACGTGTCCGGGGGAGGGGCCGTCGCCGGGTGCAGGGCCGTGGCCTTCCGTCCGACCGGTTCACGGCCGGGCGAGAAGCACCACGTCATCCAGGTAACCCGCTGCGGGCCCGCGCAGCGAGGCACGGTCAAGGGGTGTACTGCCAGTACATCGCTGCGGCGGCGGGCGGGACGTACCGTCGAAGGCGTGGACAACCAAGCCGAGGTCCGCGAGTTCCTCACCTCGCGGCGAGCCAAGATCACCCCCGAGCGGGCCGGGCTTCCCTCCGGCAGCAGACGCCGGGTACCGGGCCTGCGCCGGAGCGAGGTCGCCGCGCTGGCCGACATGAGCGTGGAGTACTACTCCAAACTCGAGCGCGGCAACCTCGCCGGCGCGTCCCCGGCCGTCCTGGAAGCCCTCGCCCGCGCCCTCCAGCTGGATGACGCCGAACGCGCCCACCTGCTGAACCTCGCCCACGCGGCCGACGGCTCCGACGCCCTCACCCGCCCCCGCCGGCGCTCCTCGCAGTGGACGGCGCACCGCAGCCTGCAATGGGTCCTGGACGCCGTCACCGCAGGTCCTGCCTTCGTGCGCAACGGCCGCATGGACGTGCTGGCCACCAACCAGCTCGCCCGTGCCTTCTACGACGACGTGTACGCCTCGCCCCACAACCAGGCCAACCTGGCCCGCTTCAACTTCCTGGACCCCGCATCCCGCCGCTTCTACCCCGACTGGGAGCAGGCCGCCGACGTAGCCGTGTCGATCCTGCGCACCGAAGCCGGCCGCAACCCCCACGACAAGGGCCTGCACGACCTGGTCGGCGAACTCTCCACCCGCAGCGACGACTTCCGCATCCGCTGGGGCGCCCACAACGTCCGCCACCACGGCACCGGCACCAAACGCTTCCGCCACCACGCGGTCGGCGACCTCACCCTGGCCTACGAAGGCCTCGAGATGGCCGCCGAACCCGGCCTCACCCTGACCATCTACACCGCCGAACCCGGCTCCCCTTCGGAAGAAGGGCTGCGCCTCCTCGCGTCCTGGGCCGCCACCACGCAGGAGGCCGCCGGCACCGAACCCTTCACAACGAGCGGGCTGGGGCCGGGGCTTGGCGGCTCGTCCGAGAGCTGAAGGGCGTTTTGTTACTCCCGGATACCAGGGCGGCAGGGCTGGCATGATGTGGGCCATGACTGCATACCGAAAGGCCGATGCCGCGTAGGCGTCCTGGCGCTCTGCGCGCCGAACAGCAGCGTCGGCGTGTCCGCACCGGCCCGCCGCCGGAGCGGATCCACGGGCTCTCGGCTCGTACCAGCGCGGCGATAGACCGGGTGGAGCAGCTCTCAGGCGACTACTTCATCTACCCCGGTGCCACCGATCGGGCCTTGCGGCGCTATCGCTCCTTCCTTGCACCACCAGGGCGTAAGCCCCGCTATCCGCAGACCTCGCAGTGCTGCTGTCGCGGCTGTTCCTTCGACGACGTGCGGCACGCCCGCGACGTACTCGCCGGCGTCCTGCAACAGCTGCCGGCCCGGGCCCGCGGCGAGCTGCGGCGGCAGGTGGCCCGGCTGGACGGCGCCTTCCGGGCGCGCACTCTTCCTGATCCATTCGCCGGCCAGCGTCAGTGGCGGAGCGACCTGTGGTGGCGCCGCCGTTTGGCGGGCGGCCGGGACAGCGGTTGAAACCCCGGACGGCGGGCCGATGGGAGCGCTCGAGACCGCCGCGTATCCCTTCCTGGAGGAGGAGTTGGCCCTGATCCGATCCCGTCTGTCCCGCGAGAAACCTCTCCCTCGGCGTCTGTCTGGGTGCGCAACTGATCGCGGCGGCGATGGGCTCCGGGGTCTACCCGGGTGGGTCGAAGGAGATCGGCTGGGGGGCCGTTGACTTGTCCGCGGCCGGGGCCGACTCCCCTCTCGCCGCGATGACCACACCCGTACTGCACTGGCACGGCGACACGTTCGACCTGCCGGCGGGAGCCGCACACCTTGCCTCCACCCCCGCATGCAAGAACCAGGCCTTCGCGGCCGGGTCCCGCGTCCTTGGACTGCAGTTCCATGCCGAAGTACCCGCTGAGGCCATCGAATCCAGGCTGATCGGCCACGCCCATGAGATAGAGCAGACTCCGGGCGTGTCCATCCGGGAGATCCGCGCGGACAC
>NZ_JBNNJZ010000645.1:0-4271 GCF_050270335.1 Streptomyces sp. NPDC059900 | reverse complement strand
TGTATGGAATATCCGATAGATTTTTTCGTCTCGTCACCACATACATACCGGCTGGCAGGGCAACTCCGCGCACCATGCGGGTAGTCGGCGCAGGGTGGATAGCTGTTGGGACACTGATGTTCTTGCCCGAGATCGTTCATGCTCTGAAGTAGTGAGATTCCGCCGGGCCAATCCGAGCCGACGCTCGCTCCAGGGCAGGACGCGACCGAGGCCGAAGGCCTTGACTGCAAAAGGCGGCACTACGACTGATCCGGAGAGCCGCGAGGAGCCGGCCAAGGATGTCGCGGCCTTCGCCAACCATCCCGGAGGCGTGCATCATCGGCACGGCGGAGCACGGCGGCGACGACTCGCCTCCGCGCAGGCTGGGACCGGGCGGGGTGGACCACGCCGGTCAGCCGAGCCGCGCCGGGCCCCCACCCACTGATCCACCCGCTGACCGGCTCGGCTCTTCCTTCGAGGGGTCGGGCCTTCGAAAGTGATCGCAGGGGTCCGGCGGCCAACCGGGGGGATTTGCGCCGAGCCTTGAGCTCACGGCGCATGGCGTTGTCGAGGCTGTCAGGCCACCCAGGCCAGCATGGGCGGTTTCGTGCGTTGGCTGCTGGCGAGCGTGCAGTACGCAACGACGGCTGTGCCGCCCCGAGCTCCATTGCTCGGGGCGGCACAGCCGTCGTGGCGGGTATCTAGGCGTCTGACGTTCCGGTTTCTGCCAGCCGGTAAGTGCGGGGCCGTTCGGTTACCTGCTCGCTGATCCCCTGCCGGGTCAGAGTGACCAGGGCGTTGGCGATGGCTCCCGAGCTTTTCTCGATTACGCGGCTGATTTTGGTGGCGGTGAAAGCCTCCGCTGGATGTGCTTGCAGGTGGTCGATGACCATCTGGCGCAGGCCGCCGGGAGCCAGCCGCGCCCTCTGCCCGATGGAGGCGGCGGCCATGGGTACGACCGGATGCTCGGCTTCGCGGGCGGTGGCGGTGGCGTTCGCCACTTCGGCGTCCTTGCCTCCGTTGGGGTCTTCCGCGTTGTCTGCTGCTTCGGCCTCCGTAAGGCTGTCGGGTGTGATGTCCTGCGGAGTGTCGCTCGGGTGGGTGGTGGTGACGGCCTCGGGCGCCGAGGCGGTGGCTTCCGTGTCTGCGCCGTCCCCGTCCGGCTCGGAGCCCTCGTCGGTCGGCGTCTGCTGCTCCCGGCACGCGCCGACCGGAGCGGGGTTCCAGCGGTCGGGGGTGCGGCGTGCTCCTTCGTGGCCGCCGGGTGTGCGGATGGCCAGGCCGTGCTCTTCCAGGGTGACCAGGGCCTTTCCGGCGGTGGAGCGGCCGAGGCCGGTGGCGAGGGCGAGTTCGGCGCCAGTAGTGCCGGGGGAGGCGACGAGTTCGGTGTAGATCGTGGCGGGTGCGCCCGTCAGGCCGGTCAGCGGTTCGGGGGCGGGCACGGGGCGCAGCGTGCGGGTGTTGTCGGTGTTGGACATGGTGGGCCTCGTTTCCATGTGGAGGGTGGATGTGGGCCCCGGCCGGGGTCAGCGCCAGGCGCTGTGGTGTCCGATCGGGCACGTGCGCATCGCGGAATTCCCGGTCGAACGCGGCCTACGAGAGCGCGAGTTCAGGGGTTCTGAATCCGCTGGCCGTCGGCCGGTAGGACCATGGACGCTCTGGACCCGGCGACAAGTCAAGCGGCAGCGATCCGCCGATCCGATCGATCGTGATGAGGGGATCGGTGCTGGTCAAGAGAGTGGGGGCGTGCCGTCGAGGCAGCGGGTGAGGAGCTGGGCGCGGATCTGGCGGGCCCGGTCCGGGCCGACGTGCAGATCGGTGCGCAGCCGCCAGATGCTGGCCGGGCTTCCGGTCGTCGCGCGGGCGCTCTCGTCGATCGCGATCGCGCGTGCCCACGTGTCGCCGTCTGCCGCCCCGATGGGCCCGCCGACGTGGGTGGGTGCCGCCGGGGCGGCAACGGGTGTGTCGGTGTACCACGCGGGCGCTGCTGGCCCCCGGCGGCCGTCGTGTCCCACGGCTCCCCGCGGTGCGAACGCTGGTGCGTAGCACAGCGGTTGGGGTGGTTGTGCGGGCGCATCGGGGTTCGGGGCCGCGCGGTCGGGATTGGTTGTGTGATCGGTGTCGTCGGTCGGGGAGAGGAGTGGGGTGATGGTGCGTCGGTAGGCGGCGATGGTTTCGGTGAGCAGGATCAGCAGGACGGTCGGTACGCCGTGCAGGAGGATGCCGGCGGGGTCGGCGTGGGTCGGCCAGCCGATCTGGCGATCGGGCCAGATCGAGGTCCAGGTGTTCATCAGGGTGGCGGCGGTTGCGGTGAACCAGCGCAGGGCCGCTGACCAGGCTGGCGGGGACAGGCCCCAGGCCGCCAGGCGTGCGTCCGCGTACAGAACGGTGGCCAGGGCGAGGGCCACCATGGGGTCCAGGAGGATGGCGATGCCGAGGGAGACGCCCCTGCTGGTGGCGAAGAGTGTCACGTTGACCGCGGTGAAGGCGAGGGTGAGGACGGCGACGCCGGCCAGGGAGCGGGTGAGTGCGGTCAGCAGGGCCTGGGCTTGGGCGGGGGTGGGGGGCGTCACCGCGTGCTCTTTCGTGCGGCGGGGCGGGTGGCGCCGTAGTAGTTGTGCCAGCGGTAGTCCTCGATGCGGACGACGGAGTGGCTGTTCGGGGCGTTGATCATCTTGTTGTCGCCGATGTAGAGGCCGACGTGGGAGAGGTTGCCGGGGCTGCCGTAGAAGACGAGGTCGCCGGGGAGCAGGGGCGCTCCGGCGGGGACTTTGCGGGTGGCTTGGTATTGGGCGTGGGCTACGCGGGGCAGGGTGATGCCGGCCTTGGCGTAGGCGGCCTTGGTCAGGCCCGAACAGTCGAAGCCGCCCTCGGCCGGTCCGTTGCCGCCCCATCGGTAGGCGACGCCGAGCTGGGCGCGGGCGTAGGCAACCGCTCTGCCTGCGGCGCCGGTTGCCGGGCCCGCGGCGGCCGCGTACTCGTCGGCGATTTTGAGGACCTTGTTCACGTACCAGTCGGCGTGGTTGTAGTGCCAGATCGCCCGGCGCAGGTTCTTGCCGTTGCGGGCGCCGTTGGCGCACAGCAGGCGGGCCGCGGCGTAGACGGCGTCGACCGGGTCCCAGGGGGTGGGCGGTTTCTTGCCACCGGGCGGCACGGGGTGGGCGTAGGCGTTGAAGGTGGAGGGCAGGAACTGCATCGGTCCGACCGCGCCCGCCGAGGAGGTCATGGTGGGGTAGCGGCCGTGGTCGGTCTCGACCTTCCCGATCGCCGCGAGCACCGTCCAGGACAGGCCCGGGCACTCCGGGGCCGCCCGCTGGTAGAGCGCGAGCATCTTGGGCGGGATGTCGGACAGTGCGTGCTTGCTCGGACTCGCCGACGCACCCCCGCTGCCGGCCATGTTGCCGCTGAGCAGGGTGGCGGCGATGACGGCGGCCAGGAAGGGCAGGGCCAGGAGGGCGCAGCCGGCCCCGGCGGCCGTCTTGGCGAGCGCGCTCACGCTCAGGCCCCGGCAGTGGGAGGCCGGGGCGGGACGGGGCGCCAGGGGAAGGCGGTGTGGCGGCCGGGCGTGGCCAGTGTTGCTTCGGGAGTGAGGGCCGGGGCGAGGCCGGGCCAGTGGCTGGCCAGTTGGGCCGGGGTGAGCCGTCCGGCCGGGGCGGGGCTCAGGGGGAGCCAGGCGGCCCCGTCCGGTTCCGCGAGCTGGGCGTTGCCGGTGGCCAGGGGCAGTTCGAGGCGCTCGGCGCTCTCGGCGAGACGGTGGCGCAGGGCGGCCTCGCGGCGGGCGGTGGCGGTGTGGATGAGCAGGGGCGTGCGGGTGCCGGTGGTGGCGGCGAGGGCGGCGTAGCCGGGGAGCTTGGCCTCGACGCGGGCGAGGTTGTAGGAGCCGGTGTCGTACTCCAGGAAGAACGGCAGGAGTTGCCCGCCCGGGGTGGTGTGGTGGGCGTAGGCGTCGGGGCGGATCCAGTCGCCCCACAGCCGGGTCGCGGAGCGTTCGGAGAGCCACTCCGTCAGGATGCTTCTGGTGGCGAGGTGGGTGAGGAGGGTGTTGACGCCCAGGGTGTGGTCCAGGGTGGGGGAGAAGGCGATGCGTGCGCAGTGGTCCTTGCGCCAGCCGGTGGCGGGCAGGTCGCATCCGGCGCGGGCGGCGAGGAGTTCGGCTCCGGCCCGTCCCAGGGTGTAGTGCTCGGGGGCGGAGCCGTGCTGGCGCAGGGGGCGGAAGGAGTCGACGACGCCCAGCAGGTAGAGCTCGCGCAGGCGGCGGTTGGCGGTCCGGTGGCCGGTGAAAGCGAGCGCGG
>NZ_JBNNJZ010000644.1:0-4285 GCF_050270335.1 Streptomyces sp. NPDC059900 | reverse complement strand
TTCCTCTTGTCCCTGCTATCCCTGCCGGTCCGCCACCCGCTGCCGCAGGACGAGGCCGGGCACGTCCGCCGCGCCCGCCGCGGTCCCCCGGGCGAAGGCGGCCACGTACGCGTTCTCGCCCAGCGCCCGGCGCACCCTGACGACCGTCCGCGCGTGCACGTCGTGCAGGGGTACGAGGCCGTCCAGAGCCACCCCGGTCGTGCGCCGCAACTGCGCCGCGGCGCCGAGGAGTTGGGCGGCGTAGTCGGGTTCGTCCGTCGCTTCGGCGGCCCAGGCGAGGGATTCCACGCCCCACACGGGACCCCAGCGGTCGTCGATGTCCCACTGGGGGCCCAGGCTCTCGCGGATCAGGCGGGCCGCGTCGTACGGGTCGCCGTGCAGGAGCTCGGTCAGTCCGTGCACCCACCGCGTCCAGGAGCGGGCCCAGGAGCCGCCGCGGGCCACGCCGTCTGCCACATACTCCTCGCAGGCCGCGAAGGCCGCGTCGCGTTCCCCGAAGAAGGTGCAGGACATCGCCCAGAGCATGGTGGCCATATGGGCGTCGCCGGTGAGGCCGGCCTCCCGCATCCTGCGGCGGGCCCGGTCGAACAGCGCGATCGACGTGGGGCAGCCGCGGATCAGTATGGCGTCGGCGCCCTGGATGAACTGGACGGACGGCAGCGGTTCACCGCCGGGGATCTGCCCGGCCAGGCGGTAGCAGGTCGTAAGATACGTGCGTGCGGTGTCCTGTTCGCCCTGGCACATCGCCACCCACGCCCGGAGAGTCATGGCTCCGATCAGGGCGGGGTCCGGAACGGCGGACGGCGCGACCGGTCCCAGCGTGCGCTCGAACCAGTGGCGTCCCTCGCCGAGGGTGCTGCTGAAGAACCAGAAGCGGGTACGGGTGAGGTTCACCGTGATCTCGAGGCCTGCGCCCGCCGCACCGGGCTGGGTGGCACTGAAGTCCAGGGCGGCCCGGATGTTGGGCAGTTCGCGGCGCAGCGCGGTGAGCCAGTCGACCTCCAGCGGGCTGCACCACTGTGCGGCGGTCGTGGCCGCCATGGTCCGGTAGTAGTCCAGGTGCCGGCGCCGCAGGACCGTCTCCTGTCCCAGGGCCCGCAGCCTGCGCCGTCCGTACTGGCGGATGGTCTCCAGAAGCCTGTACCGGGTGCGGCTCTCGCGGCTGCCCGTGCTCAGGATCGACTTGTCGACCAGTCCCGACAGGAGGCGTACGAGCTGCTCGCGGTCGATCCCGTCGCCCGAGCAGACCGTCTCCGCCGCTTCGAGTCCGAAGTCTCCGGAGAAGACGGACAGGCGGGCCCACAGGACCTGTTCCGGTTCCGTGCACAGGTCGTGGCTCCAGTCGACCACACCGCGCAGCGTACGGACGTAGCGCGAGGCGGGGGTGTGCGGCGCCCCAGGAGCGCCGCGGGTTCCGGTTCCGGTACCGGTGTCGGTGTCGGTGTCGGCCAGGAACTGGAAGCGGTCGTCGAGCCGTTCCAGGATCTCCTCCGCCGAGAACGTGGCCAGGCGGATCGCCGCCAGTTCGATCGCCAGCGGAATGCCGTCCAGGCGCCGGCACAGCTGGCGGGCCGCGCCGCCGCCCGTCTCGACGACCCGCACGCCGGGGGCCGATGCCGCCGCCCGGTCGGACAGCAGCCGCAGGGCTTCCTCCGGGGGCAGCGGTGCCAGGGGCAGCACGTGTTCGCCCTGCACGTGCAGGAGATGACGGCTGGTGGCAAGGACCCGCAGGCCGGGGGCCGCGCGCAGCAATGTGTGGACCAGGTCGGCGACGGCCGTCACGACATGCTCGCAGTTGTCCAGGACCAGCAGGGTGCGCATGTCCCGCAGGCGCCGCACGAGGACCTCCCTGCCCGGAAGCGCGGACTGGTCCTGGAACCCCAGGGCCTCGCACACGGCCCGGTCCAGGAGCCGGGGGTCGGTGAGCGGGGCCAGGTCCACCGTCCACACCCCGTCGGGGCAGGAGCCCGCGGCGTCGGCGGCCACCCGCAGCGCGAGACGGGTCTTGCCCACCCCGCCCACGCCCGTCAGGGTGACGAGGCGCGCGACGTCGAGCAGCCGCCCGGCCTCGATCCGCTCCCGGCCCCGTCCGACGAACGAGGTCGTCTCGGCCGGCAGCCCGCCGCCACGTTCCGAGAGCGGCGGGGCGGCCGGAGCGGCGTCCCGGACGGTGGTGGCCCGCCCGCCGGTGCCCGACCAGGCGAGCGCGGGGTCGTCGGCCAGCATCCTGCGGTGCAGCTCGCGCAGTTCGGCGCCCGGATCCACGCCGAGTTCCTCCGCGAGCAGCGCCCTGACCGTGCGATAGCAGTGCAGCGCCTCGCCCTGGCGCCCTGCGCGGTGCAGGGCCAGCATCCGCTGCGCCCAGAAGGGCTCCTGAAGCGGGTGCGAGCAGGTCAACTCGGCCAGCTCCGGCAGGAGTTCGGTGTGCCTGCCCAGTGCGAGATCGGCGCCCACCCGCAGTTCCAGGGCCACCAGACGCCGTTCTTGCAGGGCGGGCACGACATCGCGGTGCAGCGCCGCCGACGGCACGTCGCAGAGCGGCCGTCCGCGCCACAACCCCAGGGCCTCCGCCAGCAGCGCGGAGGAACCTTCCGCGTCATGCGCCGACAGGGCCGACTTGGCGCGGCGCATCAGCAGGTCGAAGCGCCGCAGGTCGAGTTCGCCGTCGGCCACCTCGATCGCGTACCCGCGCGGGTGGGTGCGCACCGGGGCGTGGCCGGCCGCGCCGCCCAGGGCGCGGCGCAGCCTGAGCACGTGGTTTTGCAGGGTGTTGCGGGCGCCGCCCGGCGGGTCGTCGTCCCACAGCCGGTCCACCAGAGTCTCCAGCGGGACGACGCGCCCCGCGTCGAGCAGCAGGGTGGCGAGGACGATGCGTTGCTTGGTGGCCGGGATCGGCACGACGACACCGTCCCACACCACGTCGACCGGCCCCAGCAACCCGAATTCCCAGCTCATCGAGCCCCCCGTCCACACCCACCCCGAGCACGCCATATCAGCGCAACGTGACGAAGGTATCGCACACCGTGACCGTCGGGCGGGGGTCGTTGCGATCTCCCCACATTCCGGTGACACGCGGACGGCGTTGCCCCGGGCTGCGCGTGACCGGCAAGTGACCGGCGTGACAGCGCGGCCGGCCACCGTTTCTCCCGTCAGCGACATCGGCGGCCGCGGGGTCGCGGGGAGGCAACCGGGAGGATGAGTGCGCTGCACGATGCCGAGGAAGTATCGGCCACGCTCGCATGGACACGGTGGTTCCGCAGGACCGTCACGGTCGCGGACCTGCCGGGGCCCGATACCGCGGCGGGCCGCCGCATGGACGAGGCCGCCGCACGGTTCGCAGACCGGCGGCTGACCGACCGGCCGCGCACCGACCGGCCCTCGTGGTTCACCCCCGAGCGGCGCACCGCGCTGCTCGCGGAGGCGCGCGAGGGAATCCGCAGGGACCCCGAGCACAACAACGGCAAGGTCAATGCCAAGTTCGGCCCGCTGGCACAGGAACTGGTCCGCACGGTGGACCTGGCGCGCTACGTCGAGTCGGTGACCGGTGTGGCGGTGCGACCGCCCCACGCCTCGACCTACCTGGGCTACCTGTTCGACGGCAGCGCCCTCGAACTGCACCTGGACGACGAGCGCTACGGCGACATCACCCTCCTGCTGTGCCTGCACCGCAAACCATCCGGCGACGCGGGCGCCGGCAGCCGGACCGTCTTCCTGGAGGGAAGCCGCCGCCGCTTCGTGGACCTCGCCGAGCGGGAAATCCTGGTCTTCGACGGGGTGTTCGCGCCGCACGGACGCACCCCGGTGACCGGCGGCGAGGAGATCGTCCTGCTCAGCTTCGGATTCCGTGCCGCACAGAACACGACCGGACGCAGCGGCGACGTCGAGTTTCCGCCGGAGGCCTGAGCCGACGGCGGGATGCAGAAAAGAACACCGAGAAAGGAATGGACGTATGGGCGAAGAGAACGCTCCGCAGCCGGAGGAGACCGAGGCGCACACCGCGGTGCCCGACATCGACGACTTCGCGGTGACCGAGGTCGAGGACGCCTCCGCGGCCTTGATCCAGTACCGCCCCGACATGGGCTGAACCCACCGAGAAAACGCCTGAGTCGTGCCGGCGCGGGGCTGCTGTGTCCCCGCGCCGGTGCATCCGGCGGCATGTGAGGGGACACGAGGAGTGCACACCGCAGACCTGAAGACCGACGGACGCTACCGGCTCAGTCCCGCCGTGCGGCTGCTGCCGCCGGACTCCTTCGGCAACCGGCAATGGCTCGCGGTCGATCTGGTG
>NZ_JBNNJZ010000643.1:0-4290 GCF_050270335.1 Streptomyces sp. NPDC059900 | reverse complement strand
GCTCAGGAGGCCCTGGCCCATCAGATCCTCGATCGCCTGCCGGTCGGCCGGTGGGATGAGGGGGTTCTCGGCGGGTGCTTCGAGGATGATCTGCACGACCGGCTGTGCCGGCGAGCGGACGCCGACTCGCCGGTTCCCCTGCGGACCCACGTCATCGCGCGCTTCGAAGCCGAGGACGTCACGGTAGAAGGCGAGCGCCTCGTCGACGTCATGGACGGCCAGGGCGCAGCCGGCGATCTCGAGATCAGTGCCGGTCAACGCGCCTCCCCGTCCCGGGCGGAAAGGAAGACGACGTCGAGGGCGTTCAGCCGGTCCGGGTCGGTGTCGACGGCGATGCGGGTGATCTTCTCGTCGCGGACGGTGAACGTGAAAAGGGCCTTCGGCTGCCCGCGGTGCGACCAGACGGCCGCCGGAACCCCGTCGACCAGGGCGAGCCGGGCCGCCTGGGCACGGCCCGCGAAGAAGGCCGCAACCTCGTGGGAGCCGCGCATCTGTATGGCCACGGCGTCCGGATCGAGTACCTCCAGCAGCGCGGTGAAGTCCGCGCTGCGCGCCGCGGCGAGAAAGGCTTCGACGATCTCCCGCTTCCGGGACCGCGCGGCTTCGGAGGCGTCGGCCGCGCCCCGGATGCGCTGCCGGGCCCGGCTGGCGAGTTGCCGGGCGGCCGCAGGGGAGCGGTCGATGCTGGTGCCGATCTCGGCGAACGACACGGCGAAGATGTCGTGCAGGACAAACGCAAGCCGCTCGGCGGGAGTCAGCGTGTCAAGGACCACCATCAGCGCGACACCCACCGAGTCGGCCAGCAGTGTCTGGTCCTCGGGGCCGGCCTGGCCGCCCGGGTGGGCGGGTAGGTGCGGCGCGGTCGGCTCGGGCGGCAGCGCCCCTGCCGGGTCCTCACGCCGGGCTCTGCGTGCCTCGAGCATGTTCAGGCAGACCCGGGCGACGATGGTGGTCAGCCAGCCTGCCGGGTTCTCCACCTGGCCGGTGTCCGCGCGGCTGACGCGCAGCCATGCCTCCTGCACCGCATCCTCGGCGTCGCTGGGGGAGCCGAGCATCCGGTAGGCCACTGTGTGCAAGCGGCCCTTGTGCTCGGCGAACCGTTCGCTCAGCCAGTCCTGTTCCACCATCTGTCACATTCCTCCGTCCGGTCCTGTCAGTACGTATGACCGGCTGCCTCGCGCAGATGTGACACCCGCGCCGGCCCCGGCGCGGGCCGCTGGCACAGATACACCTGAAACACAGGGAGAAAAGGCATGAAAGCGCACGTCAGCTCCATCCTTCTCGGCGTCCGGGACATGGACCGGGCCAAGCAGTTCTACACCGAGGGACTCGGCTGGAAAATCAAGAATGATTACGGCGTCTCGGTGTTCTTCGAGACCGACGGAGCCTCACCCGTCGGCTTCTACGGCCGCGAGGGCCTGGCCCAACAGGTGGGCACGGGGGCTGAGGGCAGCGGCTTCAGCGGTCTGGTGCTGACCTACGTCGTCCGCAGCCAGGAGCGGGTCGACGACATCATGGCGGAGGCCCGCAAGGCCGGCGCCGAAATCCTCAAACCGGCCGGAGAGCTGCCATGGGGCGGTTACGGCGGCACCTTCGCCGACCCGGAGGGCTACATCTGGAGTCTGGGCTACAGCGCCCAGGGAGCTGACCAGCCTTACGCGGAGTAGTCGCAGGCCTCGTCGGCCTACCGCCGCACGGGACGGCCCGGGCGCCCCCAGCCCCCGGTCGTCCCGTGCGCGGCGATGGCCTCGGTGAGCAGAATGGGAGCGATGGCGGGAGAGAGATCATGAAGTTTCGGACGTTCGTCGAGCCACCCGAGCCCATGCGCGGGCTGGAAGTGCCACCGGAGGTGGTGGAGGCGCTCGGCGGGGGTGCCCGGCCACCGGTGACGATCACGGTCAACGGGCATTCCTGGAGGAGCCGGGTCGCCATCATGCGCGGCCGGCACCTGATCGGCCTGAGCAATGCCAACCGGCAGGCCGCGGGCGTCACGATCGGTGACGAGGTCAGCGTCGGCCTGGAACTGGACACCGAGCCGCGCGTGGTCGTGGAACCCGAGGATTTCGCCCGAGCGCTGAAGGGCGACCCGGCCGCCCGTGCCGCCTACGACGGGCTGTCCGACAGCCGCAAGCGTGAGCACGTGCGCACCATCGAGAGCGCGAAGAAACCCGAGACGCGCAGCCGGCGCATCGAGAAGGTCATTGCCGCCTTGCGGGGCTGAGACAGACAAGTGCGGAGCGCGCAGAAGCCGGCGCGCGCGGCAGGCTGGCTGTGGGTGGCGGGAAGGAATCCGGCCGCTGATGTCGAGAACAGGGCGGCGGCTCCGTCCCGGGGGCAGAGCGGCCGCGAGAGGCCGCACGACCAGTGGAGGACGACCAGTCATGGACCCCGAGCAGATCGCACAGGAGCTGGCCGACGCCGACGAACTGTTGAGCCAGGCGTCGATGGCGCGGTTGGCCTACAACGGACTCGACGGGCTGCCCCGCGTCATCCCGATCGGGATTTTCTGGACCGGCGAGGAAATCGTCATGTCGACCGCGGCCACGGCCCCCAAGGTGAGGGCGCTGTCCGCCCGCCCCGAGGTGGCGCTGACCATCGACGCGGGCGACAGCCCCGGCTCGGCGAAGAATCTGTCGGTGCGCGGCGTCGTGGACCTCACCATCGTGGACGGGGTGGTTCCGGAGTACCTCGCGGCGGCGCGGAAGAACTTCGACGCCGAGTACGCGGTCGAGTTCGAGCGGAACTGCCGGGCGATGTACGACCGGATGGCGCGGATCGCGCTGACGCCGCAGTGGGCCCGGTTCTACGACTTCGGTGCCGGCCGGATGCCGCATTTCCTGGCCGAACTCGCCAAGAAGGCGGGCTGACCGTGTCTCCTCGCGCGGCAGCCGCCGTCATGCCGCGTTCTCGGCCGCTGCATGCCTATGGCTGTATTACTGACGAGTCAGTACGGTGCTTTCCAACCCCCCTACCCCACAGGAGAGTTGGGAGAGCTTGATGACGTCAGCCTCACGCAGACGCTCAATGGCCGCGGGCACCGTGCTCGCGGTGGCGGTACTCGGGCTGCCCGGGTCCGCCGCGGCGCAGGGCGAGGACGCCCCGGCCGCCCGCTCGGCCCACGCCCCCGGCATCGCGAAGCACGGCTCGGACAAGCACCCGGGCCAGCATCCGCGCAAGCACACGGGAAAGCAGCCGGGAAAGAAGAAGGCCCCCGGCGCGATCCTCAGCTCGAAGGTGTCCTCGTTCCAGTACACGCCGGGCGTTCCGACCCCCACCAAGGCCTGGAAGATCACCTATCGGTCGACCTCGGCGAACGGACGGCCCAACACGGTCTCCGGCACGGTGATCGTCCCCGACGACGGCAAGACCACCCCGCGCCCTCTGATCACGTACGCCGTCGGCACGGTCGGCCTGGGCGACAAGTGCGCGCCGTCGGCCGGTTTCCCGGGCGGCACGACGGCTGAGGCGCCGCTCGTCAACGCCGCGCTGGTACGGGGCTATGCCGTCGTCGTCACCGACTACGAGGGCCTTGGCACCCCCGGCGACCACACCTACATGGTCGCCAAGGCGCAGGGCAGCGCCGTGCTGGACGCGGCGCGTGCCGCCCAGCGGCACCCGCAGGCGGCGAAGTACGGCATCAGCGCGAAGGCGCCCGTGGGCATCATGGGCTACTCGCAGGGCGGCGGCGCCAGCGCGAAGGCCGCCGAGATGGCGGCCGCCTACGCCCCCGAGCTGAAGGTCAAGGGGACGGCGAGCGGCGGCGTTCCCGCCGATCTCGCCAAGGTCGCCGACTCGCTGGAGGGCGGGGACAGCGCCGGATACCTGCTGATGTCCGCCGTCGGCCAGAACGCCGCCCGCCCGTCGCTGGCGCTGGGCAAGTACCTCACTGCCGAGGGCCGCAAGCTCGCCCGAATCGTGCGCACCGAGTGCGTCGGTACGGCCCTGGAGGCCGGGCGGGGCAAGACGATCGAGGATGTCACGACGTCCAATCCGCTGGAGCGGCCGGCCTGGAAGAAGGCCATCGGCGAGCAGCTGATCGGCACGGTGCGCCCGTCGGCGCCCACGTTCGTCTACCACGGGGATGCGGACGAGACGATCCCCTATGCCGTCGGACAGAAGCTGCGGGCCGACTGGTGCGCGAAGGGCAACGCCGTGCAGTGGACGTCCTTCGCCGGCCAGTCCCATGTGGGGACGGCCATCCAGGGCAACGGCCCGGCACTCGAGTGGCTGGGCCGCCGCTTCGCCGGCGAACCCGCATCGGGCAACTGCGGTACCTAGCCCCACCGGAAC
>NZ_JBNNJZ010000642.1:0-4295 GCF_050270335.1 Streptomyces sp. NPDC059900 | reverse complement strand
TCCTCACTCGTCGCGGACTTCGGCATGCCCCACCTCGCTTCTCGCGCTCCGCAACCTACGGAGGCGTAGGTTGGGTGCAAAGCCCAGTCTTCGCCACCGGCTCCTGCGGAACGCACGGCGAAAGACCCCACTGGTGGTGACCAAAGACCCCCGGCGATGGCTCTTGGGCCCCAACCAGCCGCAGCCGGCGACGGCCTCGAACACGCCCGGGACGGGCACGGCACGGGCGGCCACGCCCGGGGCATCCCCCAGGGGTTGCACAGGCCTGATCGCGACACAGTGGGGAACGCGGGCAGTCAGTCGTGCTGCCACCGGGCTACCTGTGGTCAGCCGTTTACCGGCAGGAGTAGACAGATGCTCGCACTAGCGGCAGCCGTGCTTTTCGTCATTGCTTTCCTCATCCAAGCGACCGAGACGTCGACCGAGGCAATCTTCAGCCCTACCAGTCTCATGCTCATCGGACTCGCCCTCCTCGCCCTGCACTTGGGCGGCGTGGGCTCTGGGTGGTCCGCGCCCAGCCGCAGACGCCGGCGCTGAGTGATCAGCCTCCCCCTGGCAGACGGCCGCTCCGGTGATCAGCCCGCTGTTGATCCGGGAGCGGCCGTCGGCGTCTCCGGGGCTAGGGTGAAGCCACGGCCCACACCCACGCTGTCCGGGGACAGTCCGCGTCCTTCATCCCGCGCACCAGCATGAGTTCGGTGACAACGCTCACTGCGCGGCTCCGGCTAGGACGAGCGCGTGTCGCGGCGCCGGCGCGCGCGCTCGAACTCGGCGACGTCCGACGTCCAGGGACCGTGCTGTTCGAGTGCGGCGCAGCCGCCGCGGACGAAGGCGCTCACCAGGTGCCGGTAGCCGGCGATCCCGTCGACCAGGCTGTACTCGACCCGGTATTGCGGATCCGACGTGCCGTCGCCTTCGCGCAGCGTCGTGATCCGCGCGATGGAGTCGGCGTAGAAGTGGAGCTGGATGCCTTCGCCCAGCTCCTGGTCCTCGATGGTGAACACTTCGTTGTCCGCGGCAGAGCGATCGCCGACGAACTCCCAGAATTCCGCGGCGGCACTGCGGGGAGCGTCCTGCAGCCACTTCTTCTCGACGCCCTTGTCGTCGGTGAACGACAGGGCCGTCTTGCTGGCATGCCCGCCGAAGTCGCCTCGGCGGCCGGCAGGCTCCTGGTCATCGTCTATGGGGGTGTTCCGGGAGCGGGCGGCAGCCTCCGAGCACATCAGGAAGCTGACGGTACGCACCGCGTCATCGACGAGCCCGGGGTGTGCGCGGCGCACCGCCGCTGCGACCGCCGCCTCCATCCGCTGCCAGTCGCGCCGGTCCGTGGCGCGTTTTCCCCGTCGCGGATCGCGGGCGATCCGCATCCCGGGGCACGCCTGCTCGGCAGTAGTGATCACCTGCATGACCTCGGGCAGCAGGGCGGGGGCGACGGCATCGGGCAGCCGCCGCGGAACCGTCGCGCCGTGCAGGTACTGGCCCGTGTAGCGCAGGATCGCGGCGTCGAGCGGACCGAGTACGGTTCCGCGCTCGGCGCGACGGCGGTCCGCGTGGTACTCCTGAGCTCGTTTCTCGTTCGACGTCTCGCTCGCCGCGCGCATGGCCGCGCACACCTGCCCGCGTTGCAGCAGATTGATGTCGGCCCCGTGGGCGATGAGCCGGCTCCTGTCCCACGGGATGCGCCGGAAGAGCGCGTCGACGTCCGCGGGCGCGGCGACGAGGATCGGGTTCAGGAGCGCGATGGCGACGTTCTCGTCGAGGTGCCCCCGGGTTCCGGCGGCCTCGCACAGCGGAAGGGCCGCGCTCCACAGCAGCAGGTGTCTGGCCAGGTCCTCTTGGATCACCGCAAGATGGGCTTCGCTGATCGGGAAGGTGAACGTGCGAGGCTCATGGTTGGCGTCGGCCCCGGCAGCGAGCATCAGCTTCAGCTGGCCGTCCTCGCGGACCACGCTTGGGATCCAGCCGCTCTGCCGCGTGAAGACGATGTCCTGCATGGGCTCACGACCACCGTGCGCATTGGGCGTCGAGGCGGGTGTCGGTGCGCACCCAGACTTCGCCCGCGGCGGCCCCGGCCGGGGCGTCGACTCGTTCGATACCGAGGAACTCGATCAGCTTGAGCAGTACGGCTCGTTCGGCTCGGTCATCGTCGACCGCATGCGAGTCGAAGAAGACGTAGTACTGGTCGCTGGGATCCACGATGCCTGAATCCGCCCAGATCCGCCCGACTTCTTCGATCGCCGCTGCTTCGGTCGTGATGGTGGCGGCGCGGGCGGCTCCGCGAGTCTCCGGTGACGCGTCCAGGTCGGCCGGGTCGGTGAACCACTGTCCGAAGCGGTCGAGGCCGGCAAATCCGTTCTCGAAGAACAGCATCGCGCTGGGCAGGTAGCGGTTGGCCCTGTCGACCCGCAGGTATTCCGACCGGGGTTGGTCCGCGTCTGTGATCCGCGCGATCAGACGTTGCCCGGGCATGAGAAGCAACTTCTGCCCCGCGGGTTCGTCGTTGATGCTGTAGGTGTCGGCATCCCGGTCACGGAAGAACGCAGAGAACGCTACGTAGGCTTCCTGAGGGTCGCCCACGCAGACCTGTTCGTCGTTGCCGTCACCGGCAGAGAAGACGAACTGTTTTGGTCCGGGGGCGTAGGGGCGGGCCATTTGCGTCCTTCGTTCACGTGCGATAGCTCCACCAGCGTAAGGGCATCAGAACGCACGCATCTGCCGTTCGTCGCTGACGAACAGCCAGGAAGACCGACACCGCCCGTTGCGCGACGTCGTGCGAGGAGACGTGCCCAATTTGCGGTCAGAGCGGCCAGCTTGGGAAGGGCTCACTGTTTCCACTGCTCCTTGGTGATCTCGTACCGTACGCCTCCGTGCTCGGAGCCCTCGATCATCTCCATGCCGGAGGGGATGGGGATGATGTCTGTGAGCGTCATCTTGAGCTTCTCGACGATGTTGCGCGAACCGTGGTTCACAGCCATCGTCTCGGCCCAGACCATGCGCACACCGAGCTCAGTGAATGCCTTCGCCAGCAGGGCTCGTGAGCCCTCGGTCGCATAGCCCTTGCCCCATGCCGCCTGTCGCAGTCGATAGCCGAGTTCGACTTCGTCCAGCGGGCCCTCTGGTCGTGGACGGGAGTGGAACCAGCCGATGAACGCACCGCCATCCTTTTCGAACGCGGCGAAGAGCCCCAGTTCGCCGTCCCACCTCTCGTAGCCTGCGAGGATGCGCGGCAGGTATTGCTCTCGGACCACCTGCGGCGCGGTCGGCCGGCCGCCGCTCAGGTAGCGCATCACCGCCGGGTCACTGTCCAGCTCGATCAGCAGGTCAGCGTCGTCGGCAGTGAAGCACCGCAGGACCAGGCGCTCGGTCTCCAGATAGGCATCCATGAGTAGATCATGATTGGAACAAGCCGGTCAGCCCAACCGATTTCCTCGGAACCTCAAGCACTCTGCTGCCTCCAAGGCCGCACTGCGAGGCCCCGTCACCTCCTCCAGCAAGGCTCTATCCTCCGGCTGGAACGGGAGCACGCAAAGGCACCCGGGAGGCAAGCACGGTCATGATCCGGCGGTATTCCCGCGCGAGCTGCCGCCGTGAGGTCCAGCTCGGTGCGGAAGGGTCCCACGGCCGCTGGTGACTACCCGGCTGGCTACGCGTCGCCGCCGGGGTGGAAACCGCCGCGGCGGGAAGTCACCGGTGAGGGGAGCCGGTCTGCGTCTCTGTGTCAGGCGCAGCAGGGCAGTCGTCACCGGGCTTGCACGCTGCTTGTCATCGGCGAGGGGCGAGGCAGGGGTGCTGTCACTGGACACGTCGCAGTTGGCGAGGTGTATGAGCCTGTTCGGGGGTTCGAACCTGGCCGATCTGCCATCGCCACGTATGGGTTGCCAGAGGCCACTTCATAGCTGGTGGGGGTCATGGAGGCCGGTCACCGGGACACCGGAACGCCGGGAGATCAGTCCGGTGAGCTCACCTACGTTGCGGTACGTGGTGTTGAACCTCCACACAACTTTGCGGCCGCTCACCCGCCCTATGAACGCGACCTCGTAGACGAAGGCGCTGCCCGCCGGAAGCGAGCCAATGGCGAACTGCGTCTTCTGGCCCTCGATCGATCGGATGTCCGACCACGCCACGCTGATCACGCGCCTGCCGGCGGCGTCGACGAAGCCCTCCGAGAACAGGTAGAGCCCACCACGTGTGCGCTGAAACCAGACATACCCCCATGTGATGACAATCAGTAGACCGACCACCACAACGCCGCGGCCCCAGACGTTCTCCGGCCCGTTGACCAGGAAGTTCATGAC
>NZ_JBNNJZ010000641.1:0-4316 GCF_050270335.1 Streptomyces sp. NPDC059900 | reverse complement strand
CCACACCGCCTGCCGGCCGCCGCCTTCGAAGGCGGCGGCCGGCAGGCGGTCCTAGTTCCACGGGTCGCTGAACGAGCGGCCCGGTACCGGCTTGGCGATGAGTGCGACCGCGATGAAGAAGCTGACCTGGCCGATCGCGAACATCAGGGTGCTCAGCGCCGCGGGCTCATAGAGCTCCGCCGCCCTTGCGTACAACGCGTCGGAGACCCGCTGGCCGTGCGCGGACGGCTGCAGGACGGCTTCCGTCAGGGCCAGCGCGGCACGCTCGGCCTCGTCGAAGTACGGGGAGTCCTGCCAGGACGACACGGAGGTGATGCGCTCCTCCGCCTCCCCGGCCTTGCGCAGGAATCCCGTGTGCAGAACGGTCAGGTAGGTGCTGCCGACGATCTGGCCCGCCCGCAGCTGGAGCAGACTGATCGTGGAGCGGGGCACCGAACCGTTCCCGGTGACCTTGAACAGGGCCGCCGACACCGCCGCGAGCTCGGGCACGAGCCGGGCAGGGTCCTCGGCCATCCGGGGCCCCATCGGGACCCTTGCCGTGATCGAACGGGTTTCCATCGCTGTCTCCTCAGAGCTTTCGTACGGCTGTCACTGCTCTGACGGATCGTGGCGGGACGAGGTAACAGCGGGCGGACGAGCGCGCGTTCACGGCTGACGGCCCGACGTCCCGCTCACGTCTCGGGGACGGCGAATTCGCACCAGACGGCCTTGCCCTCGCCGCGAGGCTCGACCCCCCAGCGCGTGGCGACCGCCTCCACCAGGAGCAGGCCGCGTCCGGATGTGGCGGTCTCCACCGGGGACTTCTTGCGGGGGCGGGTGCTGGAGCGGTCCTTGACCCACAGCCGTACGCGGCGGGGCGGTCCGGTGAGCACCTCGAGCGTGAGGATGGCGCCCCCGTCGGTGTGGACCAGGGCGTTGACGAGGAGTTCGCCCGCCGCCACCTCGACGTCGTCGGCGACCGCGCCCAGGCCCCAGGACGCGAGGTGTTCGCGCAGCGCCGCCCGTGCGTCGGCGAGCCCTTCGGGGTCGGCCTGGTGGACGTAGCGATGGATGCGCGGCTCCTGGAGCGTGCCGGGGTCGGGCAGCCGGCGCAGGACCAGGAGCGCCACGTCGTCGCTGCTGCCCCACCGCTGCCACAGGGCGCGGGAGAGATGGTCCGCCAGGTCCTCGGCCCTCTCGGGCCCCTGGGACAGCACCTCGGCGAGGTTCTGGATCCCGGTGTCGAGATCGAGACCGGCGTCCTCCACGAGACCGTCCGTGCACATCACCAGGGTCTCGCCCGGCACGAGGTCGAGCCGCACCTCGGGGTAGTCCTCCATGCCGAACTCGGTGGCAAGCCCGAGAGGCAGCCCGCCGCGCACCCGTGGCACGCCGACCCGGCCGTCCACGTGCCGTACGAGGGGCGGCAGATGTCCCGCCCGCACGGCCCGCACGATGCCGGTGGCGGGGTCGAACTGGGCGTAGGTGCAGGTGGCGAACCGCTCGGTGTCCAGCTCGGCGAGGAAGCGGGAGGTGCGCGAGAGGACCGTCGCGGGCGGATGCCCCTCGCCGGCGAAGGCCCGCAGGGCGATGCGCAGCTGCCCCATGATGGCCGCGGCATGGGTGTCGTGTCCCTGTACGTCGCCCACGACCACGCCGATGCGCCCGCGGGGCAGGGTGATGACGTCGTAGAAGTCCCCGCCGACCTCACGGCCGCCCCAGGCGGCGTGATAGCGCACGGCGACCTCGGCGTCCGTGACGTCGGGGATGCCGCGCGGCAGCATCGTGGCCTGCAGGCTCTTGGCCAGGTCGCGTTCCTCGTCGAACAGCATGGCGCGTTGCAGCGACTGGGCGACGATGCCGGAGAGACCGATGCAGAGGTTGCGGTCCGCGTCGGTGAATTCCTTGCGGCCGCGGTAGAAGAGCGCAAGGCCGCCGATGGCCCGGTCTTGGGCGACCAGCGGCAGGAACGCCGCCGAGTCGAGCTCCATGTGGTCGATGTAGGGCCCGAGGCGGGTGAAGCGCTGGCCGAGGTCGGGCAGCGAGTCCACGAAGCGGGGCTGCCGGGTCAGGACGGCCTCGGCCAGCGGCAGCTTTTCGTCGACCTTGTGCAGCTTGAGTTCGTCGAGGGCCTGCATCGTCTGGCCCACCAGGGCGATCAGCTTGAGGTCTTCGCCGTCGACCAGGCCGAGGACGAGGCCGTCGGCGGCGAACCGGTCCAGGCCGCTGGCGCCGGACAGGACGGCCACCACGTCGTCGACCGTGACGGCCCGGGAGAGGGCCTCGGTGGTGCCCTGCACCATCAGGGCGATGCCCTGGCGCCGCTCCTCGCGCGGATCGGTGGCCGCGAGCTGCGTCGCGTCGTCCGCGGCCGTCCGTATGACTCCGACGACGCGCACGGCCCGTCCCTCGTCGTCGCGCAGGACGTGCCCGCGCGCATGGCTGAGGTGCATCGACTTGTCGCGGTGACGGACACGGAAGTAGACGCCGTAGTGGTCGGCGCCCGTGGTGCACGCTTTCGTGACGGCGTAGGTGATCCGCACCATCTCGTCGGACGGCACGCTGCGGTCCAGTGAGGCCACCAGGCCGTGGAACTCGTCGGGACGCAGGTCGAGCACCGCGAGAGCACCGGCGTCCAGAGTGAGCTCACCGCTGTCCAGGTCCCAGTCGAAGCTGCCCGTACCGGTCAGGAGCAGGCGCTTTTCCAGGTCGATGTGTGACTTCTTGGCTGACGTCATGGCTGTCTCCGTATGCCGCTCGGTCACCATAAGCGCCAGGCGTCCCGGGCGCGCGGCCTCGGACCGGCACAAAAAGTGAGCACCGGCGTTCCGGTGATCTATGTGTGCAAGGGGGTAACCGGGTGTTTCTGCGGCCACCGAGGCCGCGAAACGCACGGAGGGCGCGGGCGCGCCCCCGGAGAGGAGCAGACGTGCAGAGGGGCAGCAGAACCATGGCGGCCGCGGTAGCCGGAATGGCGTTAGTGGCCCTGGCAGGGTGCGGTGGCGACGACTCTGACGGCAAGAGCAAGCCGTTCGAGGGTAAAAGCGCCGATCAGATCGCCGCCGACGCAGTCGAGGCGACCAAAGCGGCCGACTCGATGCACATGAAGGGAACCGTGCAACCATCTGCGGGTTCCCCGTCGACCGTCGACCTGTCGGTGGACAACAGCAACAACTGTGACGGCACCATCGAGTCGCAGGGTGCGTCCGCCGATGTGCGGAACGCAAAGGGCACTTTCTACCTGCGGGGCGACGAGAAGTACTGGACGGCCGCGCTCAAGGGCCAGCCCGGCAGCGACAAGATTGTTCCGAAACTGGCGGACAAGTGGGTGAAGGCACCCGCTGACGACGCGACGACGAAGAACATGTGCGACAAGCACGCGCTCATCGCCGACCTGGACAAGGACAAGTCCGAGCGCAAGGGCATGAAGAAGGGCTCGACGGCGACCGTCGACGGCGCCGAGGCGATCCGGCTGACGAAGAAGACGTCCGGCGGCGAGACCATGACGCTGTACGTCGCCACCGAGGGCAAGCCGTACATCCTGCGGTCGAAGACGACCGGCGGCAAGGCCCCCAACACCACCACCTTCAGCGACTACGGCAAGCCGGTCAGCCCGCAGGAGCCCGCGCCGGGCGAGACCGTCGACCTCAAGAAGATCGCGGCGTCCGGCGCGAAGGCCTGACGCCCGCGCGTCGACGTGCCGTCTGCGCATGGCCTGCCCGCGAAGGGGTACCGGAGCCCATGGCTCCAGCGGCCCGGAGAATCCGCGGCCACTCCCCCGTCCAGAAAGAGGTGCGTATGTCCGCGTCCCTGCTCGAGTCCGTCGACATCAAGGCGCCGGTCTCCGTCGCCTGGGAGCTGTGGAGCGACGTGACCCGGTGGCCCTCCTTCCTCAGCCATGTGCGGCTGGTCGAGCCGATGGACGGACGCCGCTTCGCCTGGCAGCTGGAACTGCCCGGCGCGGAGAAGAACTTCGTCGCCGAGCTCACCGAAGTGGTCAGGGAGAACCGGATCGCCTGGCACACCGTCGAGGGGGTGGACCACGCCGGCGTGGTCACCTTCCACCGCCTGGGCGACACCACCAGCCGGGTGACGCTCCAGATCGAGTACGACCCCAAGGGCTTCGTGGAACACCTCGGCGCCCTCACGAACCTGGACTCCACGCTGGCCAACTACGACCTGGGTGAGTTCCAGAAACTGGCCGAGAAGACGGCACAGCAGACGCGCCCCTGACGGGGCCGCCGGCTGACACGACGGCGCCCGGGCCGCCGCGAACTCAGAGAGCGCGCCGCCGCGGGTGACGCCGAACCGCGCGGGGGGGGGGTGAGGGGGGCGCC
>NZ_JBNNJZ010000640.1:0-4332 GCF_050270335.1 Streptomyces sp. NPDC059900 | reverse complement strand
GTCCCGCACCGCGTGCGACCGCTCGGCCTGACCGCGTGCGGCGCCGGGCGCCGAAACGACGCCGGACGGACGTCCTCTGCCGCATCCCGGGACCGGGGAAGCCGTCTACATCCCGGGCACCGAGAAGCGGAAGAGCCTGCCCGACCAGGTGGCGAAGAGGGTGGTGCCGAAAGCCTGCGCGGACCAGGGGCCGGAGCCGCCGGTGGCCCGGTGGTGCCAGATCTGCTCGCCGGTCTCGGCGTCGAAGGCATACAGGCCCTTGGTGCCGGACGCGACGAACAGCCCGCCCGGGGCGGCCAGGAGATCGAGGTCGCCCAGGCCCTTGCCAGCCGTCCAGCGTTGCGCGCCGGTCCGGGCGTCGAGTCCGTGCAGGACCTTCTGGTCCAGGTAGCAGAGGGTCGATCCGGCATGTGCGTAACCGCGGTTGCCGCGGGCGGCGGTCTCTACCGCCCACAGCGTCATGCCCGACTCCGGGTCGAAGGCGGCGAGCACGCCCCGGGCCGAGCCGCTGAAGCCGGTGCTCGGGTAGCAGAACAGGATGCCCCCGAGCAGGCCCAGCGAGCCCGCGTAGCCCAGGACCTCACTGTTGGTCGGCGGGAGTTCGGTGGACTTGCTCCACAGCGTGCGGCCGTCGTCGGGATCCAGGGCGAGCAGCTTCATGTCCGCGTCGATGCCATAGAGCACCTTGCTCTTGCCGGGCGGATAGAGGGTGACGAGGTCCTTGGTCCATGCGCGCTCGCCCGTCTTGCGGTCGAGGGCGGAGTATCCCCTGAGCATCGCGGCCGGATTGACTTCCGACGCCTCGCCCCAGGCCAGCGGCGCCCCCGCCGGGGTGACGCCGATGACCATGCTGACGTCCTTGACGTCCCGCGAGGTCCACCGCACCTCGCCGCTGGCCGCCTCCAGGGCCCGGAAGCGTCCGCCGCTCGTGGTCATGAGCAACTCGCCGTCCGAGAAGTCCAGCTGGGCCGTATCGCCCCCGGCCGGGGGCGCGTCCCAGACCTTCTGGCCGGAGCGGCCGTCGAACGCGTACACCTTGCCGTCGGTACGCACCGTGTAGACGTGCTTGTCGTCGGCCAGGGCGTCGGTGTTCTGGCCGCCGAGATCCTTCCACAGGAGCTTGCCGGTGCCCCGGTCGAAGCAGGCCCCGGACGACTTCTCGGTGCACAGCAGCGTGGAGCCGGTCACCGCGCGCAGGGACATGCCCGGCTGCACAAGCTCCTTGGCCCAGTCCAGTGCGGGGGCGGCAGCCGCGTCCCCGCCGCCCTCGCCGCGGGTCCGAAGGAACCAGGTGGTGGTGCCCGCTGCCGCGGTCACAGCAAGGACGGCGCCGCCGGTCAGCAACCGGCGACGGCCCAGCAGCGGGGCGCGCAGCGCGCTTTGCAGCATGCGCTGGTCCTCATCCACCCGCAGCTCGACCGCGCCCAGCCAGCCGGCGGTGGTCTGCGGGCGCAGCCAGGACTGGAGCTGTTCGACGGTGGGGCGCCGGACGGGGTCCTTGTCCAGGCACGCCCTGACGATGCCGAGCAGCCCGTGGGGGACGCCGCCCAGCTCGGGTTCTTCGTAGGCGGCCCGGTAGAGCAGGGCGTGCAGCGCGCCGGTGCCGAACGGCGGAACTCCGGTGGCGGCATAGGCGAGGACGGAGCCGAAGGCGAACACATCGCTCGCGGGCGTGAGGGCGCCCCCTCGCGACTGTTCGGGCGACATGAAGCCGGGCGATCCGGCGACCTGCCCCTCGGCGGTGAGCACCGTTCCGTCCACGGCCCGGCTGATGCCGAAGTCGATGACCCGGGGGCCGTCGCGGGTGAGGAGGATGTTGGAGGGCTTGAGGTCGCGGTGGATGAGCCCGGCGCGGTGGACGGCGGCCAGCGCCTCGGCCAGGCCGCCGCCCAGTACCCGCAACGCGGATTCGGGCATCGGCCCGTGGGCCTCCAGGGCGTCGGTGAGGGAGGGGCCGGGGATGTAGGCGGTGGCCAGCCACGGCTGCGGCCCCTCGGGGTCGGCGTCGATCACCGGTGCCGTGAAGGCGCCGGAGACCGCGCGGGCCGCGTCGACCTCGGCCCTGAAGCGGCGGCGGAAATCGGGATCGGCGGCCAGTTCGGGACGCACCACCTTGACGGCCACCGCGCGGCCGCTGCGCGATGCGGCAAGGTGGACGCGTCCCATGCCGCCCGCACCGAGCTCCCGGATGACCCGGTAGGGGCCGATGTACGTGGCGGCGGACGCGGGGGAGTCGGGCCGCTGGGGCGTCGGCGCGGACGGCGGCACGGCGGGTGTGGGCGGCAGGGTCACGGCGTGTCGCTCCGGAAGGCGTAAAGGGTGGTCTCGGACGCGGCGAAGAGGGTGCTGCCGGACATCTGCAGCAGCCAGCTGCTCTTGCCCTTGGCGTCGTCGCCCGAGGGCTGGTGGGCCCACAGCGTCTTGCCGTCGGCGGGGCGCAGGACGATGAACCCGGGGGTGTCACCGGTGGCCCAGGTGGGGATCGCCACCACGGACGAGGAGACGAGGGGCCCCTGGTCCTGTGCGCCGCCGGTGGTCGTCAGCTGTATCGGGCTGGCGGTGTGCCACGCCTGCTGACCGCTGCGCATGTCCAGGGCGAACACGGTGCCCGGACCGTCGTGCAGGTAGGCCCGGTGGCCGTGGACCCTGGCCGGGCTGATGGTGGTCGTCTCGTTGACGGCCGTCCACAGCTTCTCGCCGTCGGCGGCGCGGAAGGCCTGCACCTTGGTGCTGGTGACGAGCAGGGTCGTCTCGTCGGTGGACAGGTGCGGATAGGCGCCGGGCTTGATGACGTCTGCAACCTTCCACCGCTCGGCGCCCGAACGCAGGCCCAGGCCACGGAGAATGCCGTTGTCCTGGAGGAAGCACAGGCTCCCCCGGGCGTGCGCCTGGAAGTCGCTGCCCTTGACCCGGCGTGACCACAACACCTTGCCCGAGCCGAGATGCACCGCGAGCACCCCGTAGCCCTGGTCACCACTGGTGCCGACGATCGCCACCGAACCGGCGACGGACAGGATGCTCTCGACGAAGTCGGCGAACTGGGCGTCGGCGCCCTGCTCGGTGACCGCGTGGGTGAACTTCTGCTTGCCTGCGGCATCGACGCCGACGAGATAGCCGCGCTCTCCGCTCCACGCCGAGGCGAACAGGGCCGGTCCGCGCACGCCCAGCCACTTGGGATCCCCCGAGACGCCGGAGGGCAGCCGCAGCGAACCCGTCCAGCGTTCCTTGCCGGTCTCGGTGTCGTAGGCGATCGCGCGCCGCTGCTCCCAGTGCACCAACACCGCGCCCAAGAGATGCAGTTGCCCGTTCGTCAGCTTCTTCAGCGGCACCGACCACCGCGGCTTCGGACCGGCGGGGACCTTGGGTTGGGGCCGCCCGGTGCTGCCCGTGCCGTCACCGGCCGGTGCGGCGGCAGGCTTCGACGGCCACCCGGCGAGCACCGCGGCCCCTGCGCCCGCCGCGACGGTGGTGCCGGCCGCGGCGATCCACAGGAACCTGCGGCGACTGGGCCCGCCGGGAGCGCGGGCGAACGGGTCGACGGGCGGAGTGAGGGACACCACGGGCACCGGCGGCGCGCAGGCCAGAACAGCGGCGTGCGCCTCGCGCCGCGCCAGGTCCTCTCGCAGGCCGTCCGTCAGCAGCGCGGCCGGGTCGGCGGCCCCCAGCGCGGTCAGCACCGACGCGGCGGGCGGTCTGCAGGCGGGGTCCTTGTCCAGGCAGGCGGCGATGAGCGGGCTCAAGGCCGCCGGGACCCCCTCCAGTTGGGGCGGGTGGTGGATGGCCCGGTAGAGGATCTCGGTCGCCCCTCCGGAACCGAAGGGGCCCCGGCCGGTGGCGGCGAAGACCAGCACGCAGCCCAGGGAGAAGATGTCGGCCGCCGCTCCGGCCTCGCGGCTGGACACGATCTGCTCGGGCGCCATGAAACCCGGCGTCCCCATCACGGCGCCGGTCCGGGTCACCTGGGTGGCGTCCACCGCGCTGCTGATGCCGAAGTCGATGACGCGGGGCCCGTCCTCGGCGATGAGTACGTTGCCCGGCTTGAGGTCGCGGTGCACGATGCCCGCCTCGTGGATGCCCAGCAGCGCCTCCGCCAGACCGGTGCCCAGCGCCCGCAGCCCGGCCTCGGACAGCACGCCGAAGCCGCTGACGACATCGTGCAGGGACGGCGCGGGAACGTAGGCCGTGGCCAGCCAGGGCTGGGGTGCGTCCGCGTCCGCGTCGAGCACCGGCGGGGTGAAGAAGCCGCTCACGCGGCGCGCGGATGCCGCCTCGCGCCGGAAACGTCCGCGGAAGTTCGGTGCGTCCGCGTACTCGGGCCGGATGACCTTCAGG
>NZ_JBNNJZ010000639.1:0-4333 GCF_050270335.1 Streptomyces sp. NPDC059900 | reverse complement strand
GGTACGTGCGCATCGGGATCGACGTCGAGGGGGTGCGCCTGTGGCGTGCCTACTCCCTCACCTCGCCGACGCACCGCCAGGACGGCCGCGTCACGATCACCGTGAAGGCGATCCCGGACGGCAAGGTCAGCAACCACCTGGTCCGCAGGGCGAAACCGGGCACGCTGATCCAGCTCGACCAGCCGACCGGTGACTTCGTGCTGCCGCAGGCCAAGCCCGCCAAGGTGCTCTACCTGACGGCCGGCAGCGGCATCACGCCCGTGATGGGCATGCTGCGCGACACCGCGTTCGACGACGCCGTCATGATCCACTGCGCGCCGCGGGCGCAAGACGTGATCTTCCGCGACGAACTGCGCGGCCTGGCCGGGGACAAGAGGCTGCGGCTGACCGAGGTGCACACCGACACGGACGGCATGCTCGACATCGCCCGTCTCGGCGAACTCGTGCCCGACTGGACCGAGCGCGAGACCTGGGCCTGCGGGCCCGCAGGCCTGCTGGACGCCGCCGAAAAGCACTGGAGCGAGCACGGCGTACCGGAGCGCCTGCACACCGAACGCTTCCGCCCCAGCGTCGTGGCCACCGGCGACGGCGGCGAGGTCACGTTCAGCGCCACCGGCAAGACGGTCGAGGCGGACGGCGCCACGCCGCTGCTGGACATCGGCGAGGAGGCCGGCGTGCTGATGCCCTCCGGGTGCCGGATGGGCATCTGCTTCGGCTGCGTCACGCCGCTGAAGGCCGGCGCCGTCCGTGACCTGCGCACCGGCGAGATCACCGAGGCCGAGCCGGGCGTCCTCATCCAGACCTGCGTGTCCGCCGCGGCGGGCCCGTGCGACATCGAACGGTAGGAGCACCTTGACCGCCATCGACCCCACCGCCCACTTGACCGCGGAGCAGATCGAGGAGCTCGGCCGCGAGCTGGACGCGATCCGCGACGAGGTGATCGCCGGCCGCGGCGAGAAGGACGCCGCCTACATCCGCAAGGTCATCTCGGCGCAGCGCAAGCTCGAACTGGTCAGCCGGGGCGTGCTGCTGTTCTCGATCTTCCCGCCCGCGTGGCTGATCGGCACCGCAGGGCTGTCCGTCGCGAAGATCATGGACAACATGGAGATCGGCCACAACATCCTGCACGGCCAGTGGGACTGGATGCGCGACCCGAAGATCCACTCCACCACCTGGGAGTGGGACCACGTCTCGCCGTCCGACCAGTGGAAGCACTCGCACAACGAGCTGCACCACACGTACACCAACGTGATCGGCAAGGACAACGACCTCGGCTACGGCATCATGCGCGTCGACGAGGACCAGAAGTGGCACCCGTTCCACCTCGGCCAGCCGCTGTGGAACTTCATCAACGCCTGCTTCTTCGAGTACGGCATCGCGGCCTACGACCTGGAGCTCGGCAAGAACCTGCACAAGCGCCGCCGCAAGAGCCCGGAGTTCCGGGCGCGGGCCAAGGCCGTGGGCCGCAAGATCCGCAAGCAGGTGCTCAAGGACTACGTGATCCACCCGCTGCTTTCGGGCCCGTCGTTCCTGCCCACGCTCGGCGCCACGTTCACCGCCAACCTGGTCCGCAACATCTGGACCCACTCGGTGATCATGTGCGGGCACTTCCCCGAGGGCGTGCAGGTCTTCGAGCGCCGGTCGATCAAGGGCGAGACGCGCGGCCAGTGGTACCTGCGCCAGATGATGGGCTCGGCGAACATCAGCGGCAGCAAGGCCATGCACTTCATGACCGGCAACCTCTCGCACCAGATCGAGCACCACCTGTTCCCGGACCTGCCGAGCAACCGCTACGCGGAGGTCGCGGTGAAGGTGCGCGCGCTGTTCGAGAAGTACGAGCTGGAGTACGTCACCGGGCCGCTGCCCAAGCAGGTGTTCTCCGCGTGGCACAAGGTCTTCCGGCTCTCGCTGCCCAACAAGAAGCCCAAGGCCACGGCCAAGACGCCGGAGCGCGAGCAGGAGCTCGTCGCGGCCTGATTCCGGGCAGGGGTCGGATCCTTCCGCCGCAGCGCCGCCACCGCCGGGTTCGGTCAGATCCGTTACGGACGGTGGCGGCCGCGGCATCACTCTGAGCTGACCGGGGTGTCGCCGCCGAGTTCCTTGCCCGGGGCCGCGACGTCGGAGGCAGAGACTTTTCCGGTCGCCGGCCCAGGAGGCGGCAGAAGGCGCGGAACGCAGCGAGCGGGCCGAGGAAGCCGGTGTCCGTCTCCCGGCGCACCCGGGCCGGGTCATCCACCAACGCCCTTTGAGCGGCATGCTGTTGCGCGTGGATGACTCCGCCGGGCCCTGGCGTCTCAGGTGCGGGTCGCTACCGGTGCGGACGGTGCGGTGGCCGACGACCGCAATTGTTCGATCACGTCGTCCAGGTGCGCGGCCACTGCCCGCGCCGCCGCCGGGGCGTCACCGCTGGTGATGCCGTCGATGATGTCCAGGTGCTGCTGCAGGGACTGGGCGGGACGGCCGGGGCGCAGGGCCAGTCGGAACTGGAAACGCACCATCGGTCCGTTGAGTCGTTCGAGCTGGCGCCTGGCCACCTCCTGGCCGCTGGCCTCGACCACCAGTTCGTGCAGGCGCTGGTTGAGGGCGGAGTAGGTGTGCACCGCCCCGTCCGTGACGGCCTGCCGCATGTCCGTTCCGATCCGGCGCAGTTCCGCACGCTGCGCTTCGTCGGCCTGCGTCGCGGCCTTGGTGGCGCACAGTTGCTCCAGCGCGGAGCGGCACTCGGTGATCTGGATGGCCTCGTCGACGGAGACTGCCCGGATACGTGCGCCGCGGCGCGGGATGATCTCGACGATCTCCTCGGCGGCGAGGTCCTGCAGGGCTTCGCGGACGGCGCTGCGGGTCGTTCCGTAGGACTCGGCGAGGTCGTTCTCCACGAGCCGCTGGCCGGGCACCAGGTCCCCGGAGCGCAGGGAATGCCTGATGGCGTCGGTCACGTACTGGCGTCCGGCGGCGCCCGTCAGCTTGTCCGTCAACTCGGTCGACCTCTTTCGTCGGCAGGTCTGTGCAGGTGAAGCCTAGAGCCGCGGCGGCTCCGGCCGGGCCGTGGGGGACTTCTTTTGTAATTTCTTCAAACATCTTGTCAACAATCTGGTCAATGATCTAGCTTCCTCTGCGTCACCCCCGTTCGCGAAGGAGCACCGATGCCTGCCGAAGCAGCCGCCCGGACCCGCGGTGCGCACCGCCGCGGCTCCCAGACCGCGATTCCGTGCCTGTTCATGCGCGGCGGTACCTCGCGGGGGCCGTTCTTCGACGCGCGGGCACTGCCCGGGGACACCGGGCTCCGTGACGCCGTACTGCTGGCCGCGCTGGGATCTCCCGACCCGCGCCAGATCGACGGGATCGGCGGCGGGCACCCGCTGACCAGCAAGATCGGCATCGTGGGGCCGGGCACGGAACCCGGCATCGACCTGGAGTGGACCTTCGTCCAGGTGCAGCCCGGCGGGGACGTCGCCGACACCTCCTCCAACTGCGGCAACATGCTGGCCGCCGTGCTGCCGTTCGCCGTCGAGACCGGCCTGGTCGTCCCCGACGCCGACCGCACCACCGCCCGCATACGCACCCGCAACACCGGCATGGTCGCCGAGATCACCGTCGCCACCCCGCCGGGCACGGACGGGGCGCGCTACGTCGACTACCAAGGGCAGGCCCGGATCGACGGTGTCCCCGGCACCGCCGCTCCGGTCGAGATCGGCTTCCTGGACACCGCCGGGTCCGTCGCCGGCTCCCTGCTCCCCACCGGGCGTACGCGTGACACCGTCGAGGTTCCCGGAAGCGGCGCCGTCGACGTCACCCTGATCGACAACGGCCAGCCCCTGGTGATCGTGGCGGCCGAGAGCCTGGGCGCCACCGGCTACGAGACGCCGGCACAGATCGACGCCGACGAGCGGCTCAGGGCCCGTGTCGAGGCGCTGCGCCTGATCTGCGGCCAAGCCATGGGCCTGGGCGACGTCACGGAGAAGAACTACCCCAAGATGACGCTGGTGGCGCCACCGCGCCACGGCGGCACCCTCTCCACGCGCAGCCTCATCCCACGGCTGTGCCACCAGTCCATCGGCGTGCTCGCCGCCGTCACGGCCGCCACCGCCTGCGTCCTCGAAGGCAGCGTCGCCCGCGACGTCGCCGCCGACGTGCCCGGCCCGCAGCCCACCGTCTCCGTCGAACACCCCTCCGGAGAGTTCAGCGTCACCCTCGGCCTCACCCCCGACGCACCCCGGCGGGTCACCCGCTCCGCGCTGCTGCGCACCGCCCGCCTCATCATGGCCGGCGACCTGCTGGTGCCCCATTCCCTCTGGGACCCCGCCCCCGCCCCCCAGGACCACCAGGAGAACAC
>NZ_JBNNJZ010000638.1:0-4337 GCF_050270335.1 Streptomyces sp. NPDC059900 | reverse complement strand
TGGACGGCGAGAGGGACTACCGCAAACTCGTGCCGACCCAGCGGCTCGGCGACCGCAAGGGCGACGGCACCCAGCGGGACAGGGTCTCGCGGGCCTTCAGCGATCTGGCCCCCATTCCGGGCGGGGCGACCGGCCTGTACGACACCACGCTGGCGGCGTACAAGGAAGCCGTGTCCAGCTACGCGAGCGGCAAGTTCAACGCGGTCGTGGTGCTCACGGACGGCGTGAACCAGGACCCGGGCTCCGTCTCGCGCAGCAACCTCATCAAGCAGCTGGAGAACCTCTCCGACGCCAAGCGCCCGGTGCCGCTCATCGCGATCGCGGTCGGCCCGAACGCGGACAAGGAAGAGGTGGTGCAGATAGCGGAGGCCACCGGCGGATCAGGTCACCAGGTCGACGACCCGGCGCAGATCCACGCGGTCATCCTCAAGGCCATCATGGAGGCGGGCAGCCACGGCTGAGCCCGCCTCCCCTCTCGGTTCATGACGCCTCAGCTGAGGACGGCGGGCTCGGGCAGCCCCACCGGCCAGGTGTGCACGGGGTCCCCCGCGTGCATCAGCTCGGCGTAGCGCCGGGTGGTCGCGGCGAGTGCGGCCTCGCGTTCGAGCCCCGTCTCCAGGGCCTGGTGGTACGTCGCCGCCTGCCAGGACGCCCCGTTCACCCGCCGCCGGCACCGCTCCTCGATGACGCCGAGATAGAAGTCCCGGTCGGCGGCCTCGACGCCCCATGCGTCGAGGCCCGCCGCGGCCAGCGGCAGCAGCTCGTCGCGGACGAGAGCGACCGCCGGCACCTCGCCGACCCCTCCGTACCGGCCGCGCCGCGGCCACTGGAGACGAGCCTCGATGCCGTCGCGGCACGCGGTGTCGAAGTTGCGCTCCGCGGCCTCGAAGGGCAGCCGGGACCACACGGGCCGCGGCTCCTCGGCAAGGGCGCGTACGACGCCGTAGTAGAAGGCGGCGTTCGCGATGACGTCGGTCACGGTGGGGCCCGCGGGCAGGACGCGGTTCTCCACCCGCAGGTGCGGGACGCCGCCCGCGATGCCGTACACGGGCCGGTTCCAGCGGTACACGGTGCCGTTGTGCAGGACGAGTTCTCCCAGCTGCGGCACGCGGCCGTCGTCGAGCACCTCGAGGGGGTTCTCCTCGTCCATGAGGGGCAGCAGCGCGGGGAAGTACCGCAGGTTCTCCTCGAAGAGCTCGTACGCGTCGCTGATCCAGCGCTCCCCGAACCAGGTCCGCGGCCGCACGCCCTGCGCCTGGAGCTCGGGCGGGCGGGTGTCGGTGGACTGCAGGAACAGCGGGGGCCGCGACTCGCGCCACAGTTCGCGCCCGAACAGGAACGGCGCGTTGGCGCCGACGGCCACCTGCGCCGCGGCGACGGCCTGCGCCGCGTTCCACACGTCGGGGAAGCGGTCCGGCGTGACCTGGAGGTGCAACTGCACGGACGTGCAGGCCGCTTCGGGGGCGATCGACGCGGAGGTGCAGGTCAGCCGCTCCACGCCTTGGATGTCGAGGACGAACTCCTCGCCGCGGGCCGCCACGATCTGATCGTTGAGCAGGGCGTAGCGGTCGACGTCGGAGAGATTTCCCGAGACGAGGTCGTGGTGCGCGAGTGTCGGCAGAATTCCGATCATCACGATGCCGGCGTTCACCTCGTTCGCTTTCCGGTGGGCATAGGCGAGGCCGGTGCGCAGCTCCTCGGCGAGCCGGTCGAGAACGCGTCCGCCCAATCGGTGCGGGGCGATATTGACTTCAAGATTGAACATTCCGAGTTCTGTCTGGAAGTCGCGGCTCGCGATGCGTTCGAGAACTTCCGCATTCAGCATTCTCGGCATGCCGTCGGGCCCCGCGAGATTCAGCTCGATCTCCACGCCCATGAGGTTCTTGGGCCTGTCGAACCGCTCCTCGTCCAAGAGCCTCCGCAGCCCCGCCAGACACTCCCTGAGCTTGCTCCGGTACCGGTTCCGCTCGGCCAGGTCAAACGTTCCTGCTACGACCTTCTCCCCCATCGAAGCGTCCCTCCTCTGCTGGGCTCTGATGGGCAGCCAATGATCCCGGCCGCTGTGTCTCGACCAATGATGCCCTGCAATGTGATCGATAACGCCCCGCACATGCCCCCGGCCCAGTAGGCTCGGGGCCATGTCCGGGCGGCACATTCACCAGGCATGGGGTGTCCGGCAGGAATCCCCGCTGCGCACCCTGGTGAAAAACGCCGATGAGAATCGGCCGTCCGCTCCCGTACAGGGAGCCGAGGTCAAACGCCCGGGCTCATCGGGAATCGGGTTAAAGCCCGCAAAATACCGACCGGATATCGCCTTGCAGGCAATATCGGGTGCGGTTAGCCGAAACACTGCCTGAACACGTGTCGTATAAACTCCGCGAACGAGGCAGAGAGTTGGCGCCCGCGGTCCCCTGCCCGCCCCCTCTGTCCCCGGAGCAGACAGCGACGTCCGCACCTGTCCTCGTTCCACCGTGCCTGTCGAATGAGAGAGGCGACCCATCATGCCGCTGCAAGTCCCCCCGGCTCCCGCGCCCGCCCTGCGCAGCGTCCTCGCGGCACTCGGTTCACCCACCGCCGTACGCGAAGCCCGAACCCCTTCCCTGCGCGCCGCACAGGGACCCGCAAGCCCCGAACTCCCTTTGCCCGTACATGTCCTGGACCGGATCACCCCGTCGGACACCTCGCCCACCCGGCTCGCGGGGTGGCGTTTCCTGATCCGCTGCGGCGAGCGAGCCGTCGCCGCGGCCGACACCATGCTGACTCCCGACGGATGGACCTTCTCCCACTTCTTCGAGGGCCCCTACATCGCGGCCACCGAGCGCGCCCTGCGCCATGCCGAGGCGATGCAGATGCCCTACCAACCACGACTGCTGTCCGTACCCGAGCTCTACATGCTGACGCTATGGCTGCACGGCGACTGCACCGCGGACGGCGCGGGCGGAAACCTCGCGCCCTCCGACATCCTCGTGCCCCTGGCGCCCGCGCCCCCCGGCATCGCCGCACACCGCCCGCACCGCGCCGCGGAACTTCTCAAGGTACTCACCCACCGCATGACCCCGGCACCGCTGCTCGGCTCACCCGCCTGACCTCGCCGTACGTTCCCGTGCCCCGCCGCCGATCACGGCCGCGGGGCTCGGCGCGTCCCGCACCCCTCCCGCACTGCTCCGGCACCCATACGGACTAGCCCGGTATGACCACCCCGAACCACCCGAAGAGACAGTGCAGTTGGGCTGAACCGTCCGGGCGGGTGATACGTCCTTAAGCAGTAAGGAGCGCTGCCGCTAAATCCCTGCGGATTGACGCCCGTAGGGCAACACTGGGACCGGACCGATTGAACGGGGGGCGGCCATGAACACCGCATCGAGCCGCAAGGCAGACGTCACAGCCATCACACCGCAGCGAAAGAACCCTTCCATGTGCCAGCATCAACCACCGTGCCCGACAGCAGACTCCGCAGACCGGGAAGCCGCGCTCCTCATGGCGAGCCACCCGGAGCAGGGCTGGAGCCTGCTGTGCAACGGCGTCCTTCTCTTCGAGGACACCGGTGAGCTGCTGCCGGACGGACAGATCATCGCCCCGCACCGACCGCTGGGCACGGACGCGATCATGACCGCCGCTTGACACCGCAGCGACACGGCACGGACAACAGCACGGACAACAAAGGGGCCGACCCGGAGAGACAACCTCCGGACCGGCCCCGACGCATGTTGCGGACGCGATATCAGTCCTCGTACGCATCCAGCGGCGGGCAGGAGCAGACCAGATTCCGGTCGCCGTACGCCTGGTCGATGCGGCGCACCGGCGGCCAGTACTTGTCGGCGGCCACCACACCGGCCGGGAACACGGCCTCCTCGCGGCTGTACGCGTGCTTCCACTCACCGCCGAGCGCGGCAGCGGTGTGCGGCGCGTTCCGCAGCGGGTTGTCGTCGGCGCTCCACTCGCCGCCGACCTTCTCGATCTCCGCGCGAATGCTGATCATCGCCTCGCAGAACCGGTCGATCTCGACCAGGTCCTCGCTCTCGGTCGGCTCGATCATCAGCGTCCCGGCCACCGGGAACGACATAGTCGGCGCGTGGAAGCCGTAGTCGATGAGGCGCTTGGCGATGTCGTCGACGCTGACACCGGTCGCCTTGCTCAGCGGGCGCAGATCGATGATGCACTCGTGCGCGACGAGCCCGCCGGGACCGGTGTAGAGCACCGGGTAGTGCGGCTCCAGGCGCTTGGCGATGTAGTTCGCGGAGAGCACCGCGACCTGCGTGGCGCGCTTGAGGCCCTCGCCGCCCATGAGGCGTACGTAGGCCCAGGAGATCGGCAGGATGCCGGCCGAGCCCCACGGC
>NZ_JBNNJZ010000637.1:0-4337 GCF_050270335.1 Streptomyces sp. NPDC059900 | reverse complement strand
GGGCGATGCAGAGGATCAGGGTGGGCCAGTAGTTGGTGAAGATCTTGGCCAGGTCGCCCTTCGCCGTGGTCTCCACGGTGGACGCGCCTTCGGACGCCGCGTGGAAGGTGGCGTCCTCCATCTTCTGGAACGCCGGCGTCTCGTCGAGCTTCAGCCGGAGGTAGAGGCCGACGAGGCCGAGCGGGCCCGCGACGAGGAACGGCAGGCGCCAGCCCCACGACTCCATGGCGTCGGAGCCGAGGGCCGAGTTGAGGATGAGGACGAGGCCCGCCGCGCCCGTGTATCCGGCGAGGGTTCCCATCTCCAGGAAGCTGCCGAAGTAGCCGCGGCGCTTGTCGGGCGCGTACTCCGCGATGAAGGTCGACGCGCCGCCGTACTCGCCGCCCGTGGAGAAGCCCTGCACGAGGCGGAAGAAGATCAGCAGGACCGGGGCCCAGAAGCCGATCGTGGAGTAGGACGGGATGAGTCCGATGGCGAGGGTGCCGATCGCCATCATGATCATCGTCAGGGCGAGGACCTTCTTGCGGCCGATCTTGTCACCCATGGGGCCGAAGACCATGCCGCCGATGGGGCGCACCAGGAAGGAGACCGCGAAGGTGGCGAAGGAGGAGATCAGCTGGACCGTGTCGTTCCCGGACGGGAAGAAGACATGGCCGATGGTGACGGCCAGGTAGCTGTAGATGCCGAAGTCGAACCATTCCATGGCGTTGCCGAGCGAGGCCGCTTTGACGGCTCTCTTGACCGCGGCGTCGTCCGTGACCGTGATGTCCGTGCGTCGCAGCGGCGGATCCTTGCGGCGTTTGACGGCGCGGAAGAGGGTGCGGTGGCGCTTCACAGCCTCAAGATCGGCCGCTGCCTCGTCGTGGGCCGCCATGGGTAGTCCTTCCGTTCTGCGAATAATCCTCCTGGCATCACTTGCTCGATCCGCGCCGACGCAAACGAAAGCCCCCGGCAAGGGGGCTTTCGTCACACTCGGAGAAGGGCTTGGGTCCGGGTCAGATGCCCAGGTCCTTGATGATCTTTGCTACGTGTCCGGTCGCCTTGACGTTGTAGAAGGCGTGCTCGACCTTGCCCGTCTCGTCGACGACGACCGTGGAGCGGATGACGCCGGTGACGGTCTTGCCGTACAGCTTCTTCTCGCCGAAGGCGCCGTACGCCTCCAGGGTCTCCTTGGACGGGTCGCCGACCAGCGTGACCTTGAGGTTCTCCTGCTCGCGGAACTTCGCCAGCTTCTCCGGCTTGTCGGGGGACACGCCGATGACGTCGTATCCCGCGGAGGCGAGCACGTCGAGGTTGTCCGTGAAGTCGCAGGCCTGCTTGGTGCAGCCGGGGGTAAGCGCTGCCGGGTAGAAGTAGACGATGACCTTGCGGCCCTTGTGGTCGGCCAGGGAGACCTCGTTGCCGTCCGCGTCCGGCAGGGTGAACGCCGGGGCCGTGTCGCCGGGGGTGAGTCGCTCGCTCATCTTTCGGTCTCCTCGCACAGGATGCTGCGTAAGCAGGATGCTCGTAAAACATGTGGTGACGGAGTCGAGCGTAATAGGGGTGCCGTGGGGTGCGGCGGGCGTGGAGCTGACAGACTGTCGGCGATACGTACACAAGGCCCGGGCAGATCAGACGGCCGGACAGACCAGACAGCCGGACAGCAGACGAGCCGGACACGATCACGGAGGCAGCGCGGTGGCGGACACGTCGGACACCAGGACCCCGGCGCAGATCGAGGCGGACATCAAGCGCCGTCGCGTGACGCTCGCCGAGACGCTCGACGAGATCGGGGTGCGGGTGCACCCGAAGACGATCGTCGGGGACGCGAAGGCCAAGGTCGTCGCGAGTGTGGACAACTCCCTCGGTCGGGCGTACGTCGGTGCCAACCGCGTCGTCTCCGACGTGCGGGCCCAGCTGGTGACCGAGGACGGTGCGCCGCGTCTGGAGCGCGTCGTGCCGGTGGCGCTGGTGGTCGTGGGGCTCGTGGGGCTGCTCGCGGTGAGCTCGCGGCGCCGCAGGGACTGACCCGGGAGCGTACGGGCGTGCCGGTGACAGGTAGGTTCGGGGCGTGAGCGCCAAAAGCCGGGGAGAGAGCCCCCACGACGACAAGCTGCCCATCCGGATGCTGCACGACCGTGTGCTCGTGCGGCAGGACACCGCCGAGGGCGAGCGCAAGTCGGGCGGCGGCATCCTGATCCCCGCGACCGCCGCCGTCGGCAGGCGTCTGGCCTGGGCCGAGGTGGTCGCCGTGGGGCAGAACGTGCGGGCGGTGGAGCCGGGCGACCGTGTCCTCTACGACCCGGAGGACCGGGCCGAGGTGGAGGTGCGGGGCGTGTCGTACGTGCTGATGCGCGAGCGCGACCTGCATGCCGTGGCCGCCGACCGCTTCGAGGGCTCCGAGGACTCGACCGGGCTGTATCTGTAGCCGACCGGGAGTGTGCGACAGGGGTTGGTGACCATCGTCACCAGCCCCTTTTGCGCGTCCTTTGCTACCTTTTAAGGACCCCGACGAGACGCGCCGTACCGGGTTTCCGCAAAGACGACGCACCCCCATTCAAGTGACGCGATCTCGCGTCTCACGTGTCGGAGGTGCCGTCGTGGCCTGGGTTCTGTTGATCGTCGCCGGTCTGCTCGAAGTGGGCTGGTCGATCGGGATGAAGTACACCGAGGGGTTCACCCGGCTGTGGCCGAGCGTGTTCACGGGCCTCGGAATCGTCGCGAGCATGATGCTGCTCTCCCACGCCGCCAAGACCCTGCCCATCGGCACGGCGTACGGCGTGTGGGTCGGCATCGGCGCCGCCGGTGCGGCGGTGCTCGGCATGGTGATCCTGGGCGAGCCCGCCACCGCCGCCCGGATCTTCTTCGTCGTCCTGCTGCTGGTCGCCGTCGTGGGCCTGAAGGCGACGTCGGGGCACTAGGGCGGCGGAACCGCGGCGGTCAGAACGCCGGGCCCCCGTCGTCCTTCCTTCTGTAGGTCGCCGCGTTGTCCGGGAAGCCGCCCACGGCGCCCTCGGCGACGCCTGTGCCGCCGTCGGCGGCGCCGCCGTCCGTCTGGCCGCCCTGGGCGGTGCCCGGGTCGGTGGGGATGCCTCCGTCGGTCGCCCCGCCGTCGGCGGTGGCACCGCCGTCCGTCGTCGGGCCCTGGGTCTGCCCCTGGTCCTGGCCTTGCGTCTGGCCCTGGTCCTGCCCCTGGATCTGGCCTTGGTCCTGGCCTTGCGTCTGGCCCTGGTCCTGGCCCTGGGTCTGGCCTTCGTCCAGGCCGGGCGTCTCGCCGCCGGTGGCCGCACCGCCGGTCGCCGGGTCCTCCCCGGTGGCCGAGGGGTCCGGGATCTCCGGTACGTCGGCGCCTTCCTCCACCTGGAGGTCGAAGTCCTGGATCGGCTCGTCCTGGAGGGCTTCCCTGGTGAACTGCGCCCAGATCTGCGCCGGGAAGGCGCCGCCGTTGATCCGTGCCTGGCCGAGCGCCCCGTACAGCGGGGTGTGTGCGCCGGTGTCGGGGTTCTGGCCCATCACGGAGACGACGGTGGCCAGCTCGGGGGTGTAGCCCGCGAACCAGGCCGCCTTGTCCTCCTCGGCGGTGCCGGTCTTGCCCGCCGCCGGGCGGCCCGCGGCCTGTGCGGCCGTGCCGGTGCCGCCGTCGACGACGCTCTGCAGGATGGACGTGGTGGTGTCGGCGGCCTCGCGGCTGACGGCCTGCGCGGTCTTCGGCTCCGGGAGTTCGACCTCCTGGCCGTCCTTGGTGACCTTCGCGACCATCGTGTACGTGGGGTGCTTGCCGTGGTTGGCGAGCGTCGCGTACGCCTCGGTCATGTCCAGGACGGACGCCGTGGACGGGCCGAGCGCGATGGACGGGGACGCGGTCAGGTCGGGCGTGCCCGAGGGGATGCCGAGGGCGACCGCGGTGTCCTTGACCTTGTCCGAGCCGACGTCGACGGCCATCTGCGCGTAGACCGAGTTGACGGACTTGTCGGTGGCGGTGCTGACGGTGATGTCGCCGTAGTTGACGTCGTCCTCGTTCTCGGGGGCGTACGTACCGCCGTCCCAGCCCTGCACGGGGCGCTTGTTGGTGCCGTCGTAGATCGTGTTCGGGGTGATCGTGCGGCCGTCCTGGGTGACCGAGCCGTTCTCCACGGCCGAGGTGAAGACGAACGGCTTGAAGGTGGAGCCCACTTGGTAGTCACGGCGCGTGGCGTTGTTGACGTACTGCTTGGTGTAGTCGATGCCGCCGTACATCGCGACGACCTGGCCGGTCTTCGGGTCGATCGACGCGCCGCCCGCGCGGACGTTGCGGTCGACCTTGCGGGCGTCCTTGTCTAACTTTTACATAACCTGGTCGTCTAGTGACTGTTTGAATG
>NZ_JBNNJZ010000636.1:0-4346 GCF_050270335.1 Streptomyces sp. NPDC059900 | reverse complement strand
GCTACGCGCAGCGCGTGGAGCGGCGGCCCTGGTGGTTCCTGGCCGGCGGCGCCGTCGTGCTCGCCGTCCTGTCCGTTCCGGTCTTCTCCATCCAGCTGGGGCACATCGGTGACGGGGCCGACCCGAAGTCCTTCACCGACCGGCGCGCCTTCGACCTGATGTCCTCCGCGTTCGGACCCGGCTCGAACGGCCCGATGACCCTCGTCATCGACCAGAGCGACGTACCCCAGTCGGACAGGGCGGCACTGAAGACCCAGGCGCAGAAGGCCCTCACCGGCGTATCCGACGCGGCCGCCGTCACGCCGCTCCAGGCCACGTCGGACGGCGACGTCCTGATCTCCACCGCCTACTCCGTGGCCGCCCCGCAGGACGAGCGGACCACCGATCTGCACAAGAACCTGAGCGACGACGTGCTCCCGCAGGCGGTCAAGGGGACGAAGGCGAGCACGTACGTCACGGGGACGACCGCCGCGCAGGCCGACTTCCTGGACATCGTCTCCAAGAAGCTGCCGCTGATCATCGCGGTGGTGGTGGCGCTGGCCTTCCTCGTCATCCTGGTCGTGTTCCGCGGCCTGCTCGTCGCGGTCAAGGCCGCGGTGCTCAACGTCCTGTCGATCGCCGCCTCGTACGGGGTCGTGGTGGCCGTGTTCCAGTGGGGCTGGGGCGGGCCGGCGCTCGGGGTGTCGGGGAAGGTCCCCATCGAGAGCTACGTACCGATGATGATGTTCGCGATCGTCTTCGGTCTGAGCATGGACTACGAGATCTTCCTGCTGTCCCGGGTCCACGAGGCGTGGCTGCGCACCCGGGATGCCAGGGCGAGCGTCGCCCATGCCCTGGAGATCACCGCACGGGTCATCACCTGCGCCGCACTGATCATGGTGAGCGTCTTCGCCGCGTTCCTCATCAGCGACAACATCGTGGTGAAGATGCTGGGGCTCGGCCTCGCGGCCAGCGTGCTCATCGACGCCACCGTGGTCCGCCTGCTGCTTGTGCCCGCGGTGATGACGCTCCTGGGTAAATCCGCCTGGTGGGCACCGCGCTGGATGGACCGGCTGCTCCCGCACATCGATGCCGAGGGCGAGAGCCAGGCCGCTCCACCGCCGGCCCAGCGCGACTGAGGCGGGTGCTCACGCCCCCGTGGCGGGCCGCCCGTCCATGTGCCGCTCCCCGTAGGCGCGGAAGAGCCCTTCCTGGACGACCGAGACGAGGAGCCTGCCCTCGATGTCGTAGATCCGGCCGCGCGCGAGGCCGCGGCCACCCGTGGCGATCGGGGACTCCTGGTCGTAGAGGAACCACTCGTCCGCGCGGAAGGGGCGGTGAAACCACATGGCGTGGTCGAGCGAGGCCATGTCGAAGCTCCGCGGGCCCCACAGCGGCTCCACCGGGATGCGGACGGCGTCCAGGAGCGTCATGTCGCTGGCGTACGTCAGCGCGCAGGTGTGGACGAGCGGATCGTCGCCGAGCGGGCTGACCGCGCGCATCCAGACCGCGCTGCGCGGCTCGGCGTCCTTGATCTCCTCGGGGGTCCAGCGCAGCCGGTCGACGTAGCGGATGTCGAAGGGCTGACGCCTGGCCATGCGCTCCAGCTGCTCGGGGAGCGCACCCAGGTGCTCGGTGATCTCCTGGGCGACCGTCGGCAGCGACTCGGGGTCGGGCGCCGTGATGCGCGGCGGCAGCTGGTGCTCGAAGGCCCCTTCCTCGGGCTGGTGGAAGGAGGCCGTGAGGTTGAAGATGGTGCGGCCCTGCTGGATGGCGGTGACCCGGCGTGTGGTGAAGGAGCGCCCGTCCCGCACCCGCTCGACCTGGTACACGATCGGCACGCCCGGACGGCCGGGCCGCAGGAAGTACGCGTGCAGCGAGTGCACCGGGCGCTCGCCCTCGGTGGTACGCCCGGCGGCCACCAGGGCCTGGCCGGCGACCTGCCCGCCGAACACCCGCTGCAGGGATTCCTGCGGGCTGCGGCCACGGAAGATGTTGAGCTCGATCTGTTCCAGGTCCAGCAGGTCGACCAGCCGGTCGGCGGGATTGTTCATGACGGTTCCTCGACTCCAGTCCGGACGGGGAAAAGCTCGGGCGGTCAGCGGTCAGCGGTCAGTGCTCGGTTCTCAGCGGTCGGCGGTCAGAGCTGGCCGACGTCGGTGACCCGGACGACGGCGCGGCCCTCTTCGTCGGAGGCCGCGAGATCGACCTCCGCGCTGATGCCCCAGTCATGGTCGCCGTTCGGGTCGGCGAACGTCTGCCGGACGCGCCACAGACCGTGCTCCGTGTCCTCCTCGATGAGCAGCAGCTTGGGGCCGCGCGCGTCGGGACCGGTGCCGAGATCGTCGTACTCGTCCCAGTACTTGTCCATGGCCGCGCCCCAGGCGTCCGCGTCCCAGCCGGACTCGGCGTCCAGTTCGCCCAGCTCCTCGACGTGGTCGAGGGCGGCGAGCTCGACGCGCCGGAAGAGCGCGTTGCGCACCAGGACGCGGAAGGCGCGGGCGTTGGCGGTGACCGGCTTGACCTGGTCGGCCTTCTCCTGGGCCTCTTCGGCGGTCATGACCTCGGGGTTGGCCAGCTGCTCCCACTCGTCCAGGAGGCTGGAGTCGACCTGGCGGACCATCTCGCCGAGCCAGGCGATGAGGTCCTCCAGGTCCTCGGACTTCAGGTCGTCCGGGATGGTGTGCTCGAAGGCCTTGTACGCGCTGGCGAGGTAGCGAAGGACGATGCCCTCGGTGCGCGCGAGTTCGTAGAAGGAGGTGAACTCCGTGAAGGTCAGCGCGCGTTCGTACATGTCGCGGATCACGGACTTGGGGGAGAGCGGGTGGTCGCCGACCCACGGGTGGCTCGTCCGGTAGGTGTTGTAGGCGTGGAAGAGCAGCTCCTCCAGAGGCTTGGGGTAGGTGATGTCCTGGAGGCGCTCCATGCGGTCCTCGTACTCGACGCCGTCCGCCTTCATCAGGGCCACGGCCTCGCCGCGCGCCTTGTTCTGCTGGGCGGCGAGGATCTGGCGCGGGTCGTCGAGGGTGGACTCCACGACCGACACCATGTCCAGGGCGTAGGAGGGCGACTCCTTGTCGAGCAGGTCGAAGGCGGCCAGGGCGAAGGTCGACAGCGGCTGGTTGAGCGCGAAGTTCTGCTGGAGGTCGACCGTCAGGCGCACGATGCGGCCCGAGGCGTCCGGCTCGTCGAGCTGCTCGACCACGCCGCCGTCGAGCAGCGAGCGGTAGATGGCGATGGCACGGCGGATGTGCCGCAGCTGCTGCTTGCGCGGCTCGTGGTTGTCCTCGAGGAGATGGCGCATCGCCTCGAAGGCGTTGCCCGGCCGGGCGATCACCGCGAGGAGCATGGTGTGCGTGACGCGGAAGCGGGAGGTCAGCGGCTCGGGCTCGGAGGCGATGAGCTTCTCGAACGACGCCTCGGTCCACCCCACGAAGCCCTCGGGCGCCTTCTTGCGCACCACCTTGCGGCGCTTCTTGGGGTCGTCGCCCGCCTTGTTGAGGGCCTTCTCGTTCTCGATGACGTGCTCGGGCGCCTGCGCCACGACCAGGCCCGCCGTGTCGAAGCCCGCGCGCCCGGCGCGGCCCGCGATCTGGTGGAACTCCCGGGCGCGCAGGGTCCGTACGCGCGTGCCGTCGTACTTGGTGAGGGCGGTGAACAGGACCGTACGGATGGGGACGTTGACGCCGACGCCGAGGGTGTCCGTGCCGCAGATGACCTTCAGCAGGCCGGCCTGCGCCAGCTTCTCCACGAGCCGCCGGTACTTGGGCAGCATGCCCGCGTGGTGCACGCCGATGCCGTGGCGCACGTAGCGCGAGAGGTTGCGGCCGAACTTGGTGGTGAAGCGGAAGTTGCCGATCAGGTCGGCGATCTTGTCCTTCTCCTCGCGGGTGCACATGTTGATGCTCATCAGCGACTGCGCGCGCTCGACGGCCTGCGCCTGCGTGAAGTGCACGATGTAGACGGGCGCCTGCTTGGTCTCCAGGAGCTCGGTGAGGGTCTCCGTGATGGGCGTCAGGCGGTATTCGTACGAGAGCGGGACCGGGCGTGTCGCGGAGCGGACCACCGAGGTGGGGCGGCCCGTGCGGCGCGTCAGGTCCTTCTCGAACATCGAGACGTCGCCGAGTGTCGCGGACATGAGGATGAACTGCGCCTGCGGCAGTTCCAGGATCGGGATCTGCCAGGCCCAGCCGCGGTCGCCCTCGGCGTAGAAGTGGAACTCGTCCATCACGACCTGGCCGATGTCGGCGTCCTTGCCGTCCCGCAGCGCGATCGACGCCAGGACCTCGGCCGTGCAGCAGATGACGGGCGCGTCGGAGTTCACGGACGCGTCACCGGTCAGCATGCCGACGTTCTCGGTGCCGAAG
>NZ_JBNNJZ010000635.1:0-4359 GCF_050270335.1 Streptomyces sp. NPDC059900 | reverse complement strand
CCACAGGAACGCCGTGCACGCGGCGTCCTGGCCGGTGACCTCGTCCATTCGCCGCTTGGGCTCGAAGATCTCGCGTTCGAGGTCCGCGCCGGTGTGCAGGGAGGCGGCCTCGGCGTGGTTCGCGGTGTGCGGAGTGACCACGTGGCGTCGGCTGAGTTCGGCGACGTCGTCCCAGGTCATGGCGAGGCGCTCGCCCTTGGCGTTCTCCTGTACCAGGTCGATGTTGTGTGCGTTGGCGTAGTCGTACTGGTCGGCGACCGGCACATCCAGGAAGGCGGTGCAGATGAAGAACCAGGCGGTCAGGCCGGCTTCCTCGGCCAGCGGCGCCGCGACCTCCGCGTTGTTGCGGTAGCCCTCGTAGAAGACCGGGATGACTCCGGGGCGGCTCTTGTGCCAGCGGCCGGTGGTCCGGAACTGGTCGAGGTCCTCCAGCGTGACGGCGGAGAAGTGTTCCGCGAGCGTCTTCAGCTCGCCGCGGATCTTGTCCGTGTCGGCGTGCGGGGTGTTGTGGTAGTTCACCACGCGCAGGTACTGGCCGGACCTGAGGGCCTGCTCCTGGCCGGAGAAGGACGGCAGCCGGGTCTGGGGGGTCGCGTTCACTGCTGGGGCCCGTCTTTCTGTGCGGCGCGGTCCTGAGGTGTGAAGTGGGCTGCGCCCATGAGCTGGAGGACTTCGATCAGGGCGGGTTCGCAATCGTCCCCGGCGTCGGGAGCCAGGGTGCCCCGGTAGTGGCGCAGGAGCCCGGCGAGTTCCTCGCCTTCGGCGTCCGGCCGGGCTGGTTCCGGTATCTGGTGGCTGTCGCGGGAGGGCACCTGGAGGGCCAGGAACATGGGGATGCCCTCGCGTTCGAGGACCCGCTCCCCCAGGGCGTCGAGCTGTGATCGGGGGTCGGGGACGGGTTCGTGGCGGCGGGGTGCTGGAGTGGTCACGTACTGGCTCCTGTGACGTCGGTGCGGGTGGGTCTTTTCGTGTTCAGGGGGCGGCGGGCTCGGGGGCCAGGAGCCGGAGTTGCTGTTCCGTGGCGGCGGCGACCGCGTCGCGGCCCGCCGCGAGATAGCGCCGGGGGTCCACGCCGGTGTAGTCGTCCAGGGTGGTGCGGACGGCCCGGGTGAAGGCCGCGCTCAGGTGCGTACCGAAGTTGATCTTCCGCATGCCGTGGGTGATCGCCGAACGGAGGTCCTGGTCCGGCACGCCGGACGAGCCGTGCAGGACCAGCGGTACGTCGACGGCGTCGCGCAGCTCGGCGATGAGGTCCTGGTCGAGCGAGGCGTTGCGTTCGGTCATCGCGTGCGAGCTGCCGACCGCAACGGCCAGTGCGTCGACTCCGGTGGCCCGTACGTAGTCGGCGGCTTCGGCGGGGTCGGTGCGGGCGGTGGCGGAGTGGACGCCGTCCTTGCCGCCGATCTCGCCCAGTTCGGCCTCGACCCAGATGCCGTCCTCGTGCAGCCGCGCGGTGACCGCGGCGGTCCTGGCGACGTTCTGCGCGTGGGGCAGCCGGGAGGCGTCGAACATGACCGAGCCGCAGCCCAGTTCCCGGGCCCGCAGTACGAGGTCCTCGTCCTCCACGTGGTCCAGGTGCAGGGCCAGCGGGACGCCGCAGCGACGGGCGACCGCGGCTGCGGCGGCCAGCAGCGGCGCGGGGTCGTCGCCGTGGTAGCGGACCGCGTTGTGGCTGACGGCGATGATGGCCGGCGAGTTCGCGGCCTCGCACGCGCGGGCGATGGCCTCGGCGTGTTCCAGGGTCACGATGTTGAAGGCGAGGACCGCGGACCCTTCGCGTACGGCGTGGTCCATCAGGCTGGCGGTGGGAACGAGCGGCATGGGGCACCTCTGGGCGGATGTGGGTGACGGGCGTAGCTGGGGGGCTAGGCGCTGACGACGGTGCTGCCGCGGCCCTCGACGGCGCGGCACACGGGGTGGTGGGGGGCGGCGTCGGTGACCAGGGTGGCCACCCGCTCCAGCGGGGTGAGGCGGACCGGTCCGCGGCGGCCGAGCTTGGACTCGTCGGCCAGGACGGTGATGCTGCGGGCCGCCGCGAGCAGGGCGCGATCCGTCTGGGCCTCGTCGACATGGGCTCCGGTGAGCCCCGCTTCGGCGTCGAGACCGAAGGCGCTGGTGATGATCTGGCCGATCTGCAGTTCGTGCAGCGCGCGCTCGGTGAGGTGTCCCAGGAGGGACTGCTCGCGGTGGCGCAGGACGCCGCCGAGCACGATGACGTCGACGGAGGAGGTGGCCGACAGGACCTGGGCGATGGGCAGGGCGTTGGTGACCACCGTGAGGCCGCGGCGCTCCCCGAGGCGGGCGGCGAGGGCTTCGGTCGTCGTGCCGCCGCTGATGAGCACGGTGCTGTGGTCGGGGATCAGCCGCAGGGCGGCCTCGGCGATGCGGCCCTTCTCCTCCAGCTGGGTCGACGCCCGCTGCGGCTGGTCCGGCTCGAAGGCACCGTCCACCGTGGTGGCGCCGCCGTGCACGCGGCGCAGCATGCCCTGGAGTTCGAGGTCGCGCAGGTCGCGGCGGACCGTGGAGGCGCTGATGCGCAGCAGGTCGGAGAGTTCCTGGACGTTGACCGTGCCGCGGCGGCGCAGCCGGGTAAGCACGGCGTGCCGGCGCTGGGGGGCGAGCAGGTAGTCAGTAGCCACGGGACCGGTCCACCAGGTTGATCAGTTCGCGGTCTTCGAGGAACCGCTCGACGTTCGCGCTGACGAGTTCGAGGGTCTGCTCCTCGTAGTCGGGCGCGAAGCCGGCCACGTGCGGCGTGAGGATGACGCCGGGCTCGTTCCACCACTGGTGGCCGGCGGGCAGGGGCTCTTCGTCGAAGACGTCGAGGGCGGCGCCCGCGATGCGGCCCGAGCGCAGTCCGGCGCGCAGGGCGTGTTCGTCGACGATGCCGCCGCGGGAGACGTTGACGACCATCGCGCCGTCCTTGAGGGCGTCGAGGGCAGCGGCGTCGATCATGCCGCGGGTCTCGTCGGTCAGCGGGCAGGTGACCACGAGGTAGTCGCAGCGGCCCAGGAAGGCGTGGAGTTCGTCCGGCGTGTAGAGCTCGGTCGTCTCCGCCGGGTCGGCGGCGGGTGTCCCGAAGAACTCGCCGGTCCGGGTGGCGCGGCCGCGCTTGAGTCCGAGCACGGTCATGCCGAACTGTCCGGCGAGGCGGCCTATTTCGCGGCCGATGCGGCCGTATCCGACCACGCCGACGGTCGCGCCGCGCAGCCGGCGCGGCATGAGGGTGTTCCAGCGTTCGCTCGGCGAGGGCCAGGTGCCGCCGTGCTGTACCTCGACGGCGCGGGGCAGCCGGTGGGCCAGGCCCAGCAGCATCATCATCACGTACTCGGCCATGGGGACGGGCGAGATGCCCCCGATGGAGGTGAGCGGCACCGGCAGGTCCCATACGCCGGTGTCCTTCAGATGGTCCGCGCCGGAGGTGTCGAGCTGGATCCAGCGCAGGTCCGGTGCCGTGTCGGGGGCGGCGGGGAACACGGCGCCGGTGTGCAGGATCTGCGTGCGGCCCCACACCTCGGCGGGCACGTCCGCCGGGGAGACCGCGGGCACCTGGGTGACCGTGAGCCGCGGGTGGCGTGCGCGCAGCTCGTCGAGCCACCAGTCGGGGAAGGAGAGGGTGCTCAGGTAGTGGACGGGGGTCGGAGAGGTCACTTGATTCCCGATCGTGCGAAGCCCTGGACGAAGTACTTCTGGAAGCAGAGGAAGAGAACGACCATGGGCAGTACGGAGATGAGCGCGAGCGCCATGATGGCGCCGTAGTCGGCGGTGTACTGGCCGTTGACGAACTGCATGCCGACGGCCAGGGTGTACAGCCGCTCGTCCTTGAGGACGGTCAGCGGCCAGGCGAAGTCGTTCCACTGGTAGAGGAACGTCAGCAGGGAGAGCACCGCGATGAGGGGCTTGCACAGCGGCAGGACGACGGTGAAGAAGGTGCGCAGCTGTCCGGCGCCGTCCATCCGCGCGGCCTCGATGACTTCGTCGGGGATGCCGAGCATGAACTGCCGGGCGAGGAAGACCCCGAAGGCGGTGGATGCGGCGGGGACGATGACGGCCCAGAAGCTGCCGAACATGCCCAGGGCGCTGACGAGTTTGAACTGCGGCACCATCAGCACCTGTACGGGCACGGTCATCGTGCTGAGCAGTAGCAGGAAGAGCAGGTTGCGGCCGCGGAAGCGCATCTTGGCGAAGGCGTAGCCGGCCAGCAGGTTGCAGGAGACGGTGATGAGGACGACCAGGCAGGTGATCACGGTGGAGCTCATCGCCCAGATGCCCACCGGCAGCCGGAACACGCGGCGGAAGTTGTCCAGGGTCGGCGCGCTGGGCCAGAAGCGCAGCTGCGAGGTGTGCAGGTCCGCGATG
>NZ_JBNNJZ010000634.1:0-4365 GCF_050270335.1 Streptomyces sp. NPDC059900 | reverse complement strand
ACGGCCTCCAGTGGCTGGCCTACCTGCTGATCGCCTTCGGCTGGCTCCTGACAACAGCCGTCATCGCGGGTGTCACCCGCGCCCTGCAGAAGAACTAGCGCCGGAGCAGAGGGATGCAGGACCAGGGAAGGCAGCCGTTCGACGGGAAGAGCCCTCCGTGCTGCCTCAACCCGCGTGCAGCACCCGGAAGCGACCAAGCTCTGCCGGGTCCCGGTCGACGACCTGGATCGGTGCCTGCGCCCACTGCCAGACGTTGATGCCCTCCACGCGGGAGAAGCCGATGCGGCCGCGGGTGCCCTCGGCCGCCACACGCGGCCAGGCCGCGGCCGTGCGCGCCCGGTCCGTGCCGCCGCGGCGCAGTGCCTCCGCAAGGAGCGCGATCGTGTCGTAGCCCTCGTAGGCCACGAAGGACGGCTCGGCGCCCAGTCCTTCGCGAAGAGCCGCCCCGACGCGTGCGCCGAGCGGGGGCAGGTGTTCGGGCAGATAGCGCAGGAACGGGACTTCGGCGCCGTCGCCGCCCAGCAGTGCCGCCCATGCGGCGAACTCCGGCTGGCCCGCCGGAGCGCCGATCAGGACCCCGGCCAGGCGCCGGTCGCCGCGGACTGCCCTGACGATCGGCACCGCCGGTTCCGGATGACCCACCAGCAGAAGGAGTGCCGTCGCACCGCTGCCGGCGAGTTCCTCGCACAACGCCTCGGGGGTGAGCGCGCTCACGTCGAGTTCCATGACCGTGCCGCCGTGGGCAGTGAGGTAGTCCCGCAGGATGCGGATGCCCGACGCCCAGTAGACACTCGGCTGGGCCGCCACGGCGATACGTCTGTGGCCTGCCCCCAGAAGGAAGTCCGCGTAGACCTGCCAGCCGCGGGACTGCGGCGGGGACAGGCGCGCCACCCACTCCGTCGGATGGTCGGTGAGCGCGTCGAGAACCGACGACGAACACAGGAACGGCAGGCCGAGGGCGTCGGCCCGGCCGGCGGCAGCGCGCGCGACGACGCTGTGATACTCCCCCGCCACAGCGGCCACCCCCAGAGCGGCCAGCTCGTCCACGGCCGCCTCGGCCCTCCGCGGATCGGCCGCCGTGTCCCTGACCACCAGCTCGAGCGGTCGTCCGTCGATGCCGCCGGCCGCATTGGCCTCACGCACACCCAGTTCGAGCCCGGCCAGCAGATGCTCGCCCGCCTCGGCCCAGCCGGGCCGGCTCAACGGAGCGAGAGCACCGAGCCGCACTGATGGCTCGTCAGTCCGGGCTGCTCCAGGCGACGCTGGTGACGTACTCATGCGCTCATGTCTCCCGTGTGGCGAATGCAACTGCGGAGTGATCAATGCGCACATTGCATCCACCGCCGCCGCCTCCGGGCAACCCAATATCTGCACCGCCCGGCCAACTCCCCCGGCGGGAGGTGCGCAGCTCAGTCCGTCGGCGAAGGCTCCGTGGTGATCAGTCCCTGCCGGTAGGCGACGCCCACCGCCTCCGTACGGCTCGCCGCGCCCAGCTTGGCGAGGATGTTGGAGACGTGGACGCTGGCCGTCTTGGGGCTGATGAACAGCTCCTCGCCGATCAGCCGGTTGCTGCGCCCCAGCGCCAGCAGCCGCAGCACGTCCTGCTCGCGGGACGTCAGTACGGCGGCAGCATCCCTGGAGGGCACCGTCAGGCGGCCCCGGCGCACCAGCGCGTCCAGCTGTTCGCGCAAGAGAGTGGCGCCCAGGCGGTCGGCCTCCTGGCGCACCGCCTCAGCCTCGACGGCCGCCTCCTCGCGGCGATCGGCCGCCAGCAGCGCCTCGGCAAGCCGCAGGCGGCAGCGCGTGCGCTCGTACACGTTGCCGTACGCGAAGGCGGTCACCGCCTTCTCCCAGGCCGCCGGGTCCGGCCCGGAGACGGCGCGCGTCCACTCGGCTTCGGCGCGGGCCAGCCACGCCTGTCCCTCCGGACCCTGCGGTGTACCGTCCTCGCCGCGGGCGGCCGAAGCCCGCGCCTGCTCCACGAGGTCGGCCGCGCTCTCCGCCCGGCGCTTCGCCTCCTCCTCGTCACCGCGCATACGCAGCCGCGCCGCCGAGTCGGCGACCGCGGACAGCGCGAGCGCAGCCAGCCGGACCGTGACGTCGGGCGGTGTGCTCGCATCGCCGGTGAGCGCCTCGAGGGTGTGGCGCATCGCGCGCACCGCCTCCTCCGCGTCCCCGCGCCACGCGGCCCCATCGGTCCGTACGATGCCCGCGACCAGGGTGTTCATCCAGTCGAACGGCCCCTCAAGCAAGGCCCGGGCGCGCTCGACGGCGGTGAAATCACCGCGGGCAAGCGCCACGAAAAGGCCGGGCCCTGCGCTGCCCGCGCGCGACATCGCCCCGGTGTCCTCGGCCGCGTCACGCGCGCACTCGTCCCAGTGGCCGAGCGTGAACTGCACCAGCTGCCGCAGATACCGCATCTCCCGCGGATACGGCGAGGACAGCAGTCCCGAACGGCGGGCCCGCTCAAGCCCCTCGGCCGCCCAGCTCAGACAGCCCTCCAGGTCGCCGGATTCGATGCAGCCGACGGCCAGGTTGAACAGGGCGCGCATTTCCACCGGCGCGTTGCCCGACCGCTGCGCCAGCTCCCGCGCCTTGTGCAGCCGCTCCCTGCCCTGGGGGGAGCGGCGGTTGCCCGCCTTCCCGTGGAACGTCATCGAGATCAGGAGGTCGGCCCGCGCGTCGTCGACGCCCAGGTCCTCGGCGGCGAGCAAGGCCTGGCTGCCCACCCTCAGCGCGTCCTCGTCCTGGTCGTCGTCTCCCAACCGGGCGGCGACCATCACGTACGTGGCCGCCGCCCACACCCAGGTCGCCGAAGGGGGGTCGGCGGGGATCAGGGCGAGGGCCTCTCTGCTGTGGGCGAGGGCGGCCGGAAGGTTGTCGACGTTCAGCAGGTTCCCGGCGAGCGTGTAGCGGACCCGGGTGGCCAGCTCCAGGTCGGCGTCCTGGCCCAGACCTGCCAGCGCGGAGCGGGTCAGGGAGACGGCCCGGTGCGATTCCCCGGCGTGAGCGGCCGCCGCCGAGGCACGCAGCGTGAGTGTCACGGCGTCGGACCCGGCGGGCCGGACGGAGGCCTCGACCGCCGACCACAGGTCGAGGGCCGCCTCGATGTGCCGCAGTTCCTCGGCCGGAGCGCCGACGCGCTGGGCATGATCGGCGGCCTCCAGGGAAGCGGCGAGCGCCTCGGGCAGGTCGTGGCTCTCGCGGTAGTGGTGGGCGCGCTCGGCGGCGCTGCCCGACTGGCGGCCCCGCCCGGCGAGCAGGCGGGCGAACATGCCGTGCAGCCGGGCCCGTTCGCCCGGCAGGAGATCGGCATAGACCGCCTCCCGCGCCAGCGCGTGCCGGAAGGAGTACGTGTCACCGTCACCCGGTACGAGAAGCTGGCGCCCCACGGCCTCGCGCAGCACCGCCTCAAGCCCCTCCTCGGGCAGCCCGACCGCCTCCCGCAGCAGATCGTGGCCGACGCGGCGCCCGGCGACCGCCGCGGTGCGCAGCACCTGCTGGGCGGTGTCGGACAGCTGCTCGAAGCGGATGAGCAGGACGTCGGCCAGACCGCTGGGCACGCTGCCGGCCGGCGCGTCCGTGGCCGCGACCAGTTCCTCCGCGTAGAAGGCGTTGCCCTCGGCGCGCTCGACGATCCGGTCGACGGCGGCGTCCGGCAGGGGCTGGTCCCGCAGCGAACGCACCAGGCGGGCCACATCCGCGTCGGGCAGCGGTTGCAGTTCAAGGCGCTCCACGGCGGGCAGCCGCACCAGCTCGGCCAGCAGCGGGCGCAAGGGGTGGCGGCGGTGCAGGTCGTCCGCCCGGTACGAGGCGACCACGGCGAGCCGGTGGTCGTGCGGGCCGCCGGTCGGCCGCTGCAGGACGTTGCGGCTGAGCAGGAACCGCAGCAGGTCGCGTGAGGACTGATCGGCCCAGTGCAGATCTTCCAGGACGAGCAGCAGCGGGGCGATATCGGCCACTTCGGCCAGCAGCGCGGCCACGTCCTCGAAGAGCCGCAGCCGCCTGTTCACGTCACCCGCGGCGTCCGTGCCGCCGCCCAGCAGCCGCTCCGTCACCGGGTGACCGCCCAGGACCGGGGCGAACCGCTCGTCCGCGGCCAGCGTGCCCAGGATCTCGGTGAAGGGCAGATACGGCAGACCCACATCGCCCAGATCGACGCAGTGCCCGACCAGGACGGTCATCCCGGCCTCATTGGCCCGCCCGGCGAGCTCATCGAGCGCCCGCGTCTTGCCGACGCCGGCGTCCCCGGAGATCAGGACCGCGCGGGCCTCGCCTGCGCGGGCCCGCTCCAGCACCCCAGACAGACGGTCGAGTTCGTCTTCCCGACCGACGAGCTGGCTGGTGAACTGGGTGTTGGTGTGC
>NZ_JBNNJZ010000633.1:0-4368 GCF_050270335.1 Streptomyces sp. NPDC059900 | reverse complement strand
GGGCTTCAGGACCGTCCGTACGTAGGTGTAGTCGGGGAAGCCTCCGGGCGCCGCCGCGGCCGTGCCCGCCGTGGTGGTGCCGAGCGCCAGGGCGGTGCCGGTGGCGGCGGCCCCGCGCAGGAAGACGCGGCGCGGGAAGGGGGAGCGGTTCTCGGGGGCGTGGTGTGTGCCGGAGTTCTGTGCGTCGTGCTGCGGCTCGTTCATGTGTGTTCTCCGTCCCGGGAGTCGGATGTCAGAGGTAGGTGGCGGCGGTGACGCAGAATCCGCCGAGGGCGACCGCCCACACGTAGGGCAGGGTGCGCACCATGACCTGCTGCGGGCCGACGCCCGCGTACTGGGCGCTCCACACGGTCTGGGTGCTGGTGGGGTCTGCGACGCCGAAGACCTGGTTGTAGGAGGCGGCGAGGCCCAGCACGGCGACGGCGGGGTAGATGCCGGCGGCGATGAGGACGCCCGCGATGCCCGCGCCCAGGCCGTAGACGTTCAGCGGCCCGCGGTAGAGGCACAGCGGCACAAGGAGCGTGAAGACCAGGACGAACAGCACCGGGTTCTGCGGGCTGACGGCCTTGACCAGGGGTTCGAGGGCTTCGATGGCGCCCGGCAGCTTCACCGCGGCGAGCAGGATGCCGATGGCGATGAACAGCGCGATCGGAGGTGCGGCGACCTCGAAGCCGCCGTAGAGGGTGCGCAGCAGCCGCTTGTTCATGTCGCGCGGCCGGGTGGTGGTGACCAGGGCGTAGAGCACACCGGCGAGCAGCGAGGGGATGATGGCCAGCTCGAAGCCGAGCGCCAGGATCAGCGGCACGACAGGGGTGAGCAGCGCGTACCACGGTGCGTCGCCGAGCCGCTCGCGGCGCGAACGCCGTTTGTCGGGGGCCGTCTTGAGCGCCCATGTGTGCTCGACCCCGCGGCGGCGGGACTCGACGAGCACGAAGGCGACGGCGGCGACCAGGGCCAGCGGGAACAGCTTGATCATGAAGCCGCGCACGGTCGGGACGGGCAGGTCGAGGGCGGTGGAGAAGAACTGCCAGATGGGCAGTTCGAAGGGCACACCGACGGCGATGCCCATCAGGATGGTGCCCGCCGCGGTGACCTTGGGGATGCCCACGGCGACCATCGCCGGGATACCGATGATGCCGGCCAGCATGGCGGCGGGGGCCGAGCCGGTGACCGTACCGATCAGCGCGGAGACGGCGAGCACGCCGAGCGCGACGACGGTGGGCCGGTCGCCGCCGAACTCCACGATCTTGCGGACGATGGTCCCTGCGATGCCGGTCTCGTCCAGGAGCTTGCCCAGCCACGAGCCGAGCAGCACCGCGATCATCGTCGAGGCGAGCATCGGGGCGCCCTCCTGGAGGACGGTGTCGAAGACGCTCTCCTTGCCGGTCAGCGGCGCGCCGGCGACCAGCGCGATGACGACACCGAGGAGGACCAGGGCGAAGGCGGTGGGGAGTTTGCGGGTGAGCATCGCTGCGACACCCACCGCCATGACGATCAGGATGACAACGCCCATGGCGCTACTTCTCTCTGTGGGTCACGGCGTCGGCGAGCGCGGCCGTGAGAAGAAGGGGGCTGCGGCCGAGACCGCACACGGTCCGGGCGTGGGCGTGGGCGGCGATCTCCTCGGCGCCCGCCACATGCCCGTACAGCCGGAAGCGTCCCGCGCGCAGGACGACATGGCCCAGGGCCCGCTTCAGGGCGTCCTTCGCCGGGCCGTGGTGCAGGTGTTCGTGCACGGATTCGTGGGCGAGGGCCGCCGCGCGCACGGAGCCGGGCGGATACCAGTGCCGCCAGCCGCGTTCGTCGATCAGCGCCTCGGCCGCGGCGAGGGTGTCGGTGCAGAGCTCCACCGTCGGCGTGGGCCGTGAGGTGTAGCGGGCGAGCAGGCCGCGCTCCAGGCCGTCGGCGCGCTCGACGATCCTCGCGCGGCACGGCATGGGGGCGAGGGCGGCGCCGAACTCCTCGGCCGTGCGCGCCCAGTGCCTCAGCAGTTGCGGATCGCGGCCCTCGTGGGTGGGCGTCGCGGCAAGGAACCGGACCGCGTGGTCGAGGTCGTCGACGGCTTCCGGCACCGGGGCCGTGGGGGCGCTCATATGCGGACCTCGATGACGGCGATGACCGGCTCGTCGGCGGCGCGCGCGTCCAGTTCGCTGCGGGCGAGCGCGAGCAGCGGCCCGGGATCGAGCACGCCCGACAGGTCCGCGATCCGCGAGCCGAGCAGCAGCCGCACGGCGGGCGCCCGGACACCGCCGTCGCCGTACGAGGTGGTCTCGCGCACCAGCTTCGCCAGCACGTCGGGGGCGTCGGCGACCCGGGTGGTCTCCACACGGGCGTCGGGGACGTGCAGGCGGATGACTCCGTCGGCGTCGACGACCCGTACCGGGTTCCGGGTGGCGCGCAGGGTGCGGCGCACCTCGGTGCCGTACACGGTGTGGGCGGAGGTCTTGGCCAGGACGGTGACCCGGGATGCGTCAGTCTTGAGGCTTGCTGCCGCCGTGCTCAGCCGCTCCGCCTCGTCGGCCCGGTGCGCCCGGTCCCGGGTGCGCAGTTCGGTGGCGCCGGTGGCCACGGCGCGCACGGTGCTGGTCTGCGGGTCGACGGTGACCTCGACCTCGACTCCCTCGGCGGCGGCGCCCTGCGCGATGACGGCCGCCTCCGCCTCGGCGCGCACGGCGAGGATCTGCTCCTGCCCGGCTCCGGGAATGGTGCGCTCGATCTGCTCGCGTACGAGCGCGAGCGCCACCCCGATCGGGCTGATCACCTCGCTGTGCCGGGCGATGCGCCCCTCCAGGCCGCTGGCTTCGGCCAGGTGCGGGGTGACGGACGCGGCGCCGCCGCCTCCGCCGACGAGCAGGGCGGTGTCCTTGTCGAGCCGGTAGTCGCGGATCATCGTGTCGACGACCTTCTTGACCTGGCTCGTTCCCGCGTCGAGCAGCCGTCCGGCGGCGGTGGCGACGTCCACGCCGAGGGCTGCGGCGAGCGGGGCAAGGGCCGCCCCGGCGACCTCCTGGTCGCTGCGGGCGAAGTCGCCCTCGGGGACTCGTCCCAGCGCGTTGGCCGCGCAGGTCATGGTGAGCGCGAAGCGTCCGCCCGCCGCGTCGAGCACCGCGTAGTCCTCGGGGTCGTCGGCCATCGGGCGGATGGTCGTGAGCCTGGCGTCGCGCAGGTCGTCCAGGGTCGCGAAGCACGCGTAGGGCAGCCCGGCGATGTGGGCGCTGCGCGGCCCGACCCCGGTCACCTTGCCGCCGCTGATGCGCACCATGGAGCCGCCGCCGACTCCGACGGTGCGTACGTCCAGGGCGTTGAGGTAGGACTTCTTGCCCAGGATCGTGGCGTGCTGGACGGCCACCTTGCCGCGCCGCACGACGCTGATGTCGGTGGAGGTGCCGCCGGTCTCCAGGAACACGCCCTCGCTGATCCGTTCCTGCATCAACGCCCCCGCCACGCCTGCCGCGGGGCCCGAAAGGACCGTGAGCAGCGGCCTGCGCCGCATTTCGTCTAGGGACATCACACCGCCGTCGCAGCGCATCACCATCAGCGGCGAGTCGACCCCGGCCTTGGTGATGGAGCTGTCGACGAGATCGGCGGTGGCCAGCATGCGCGGCAGGATCGCCGCGTTGACCACGGCCGTACGGGTGCGCTTGTGCAGCCCGTACAGCGAGGTGATCTCGTGGGCGGCCGTCAGCGGAAGCCCCGCGGAGCGGGCCGCGGCCACGACGGCCTGCTCGCCCTCGGGCCGGTCCACGCTGAACGGCTCGGTGGCCACGAGGACTTGGGCGCCGTCCCGCACCAGGGTGTCGGCGGCGCGTCGCACCGACTCCGCGTCGTCGGGGTCGGCGACATGGGCGTAGGCGAGCGGAAGGCTCTTGCCCGGGGTGAGTTCGAGCTTGCCGAGCGCGGCGAGCCTGCGGGTGAGGGCGGCTGCGGCGCCGCCGCCGATGCCGATCAGGCCGACGGTGGCGACATCGCCCTCCAGCAGGGCGTTGGTAGCCTGTGTCGTGCCGTGCGCCAGAAAAGCGACGTCCTGCGGTGCGCGGCCGGTCTCTTCCAGCAGACGGTCGAGGGCTTCCACGATGCCGTGGGCCACGCCGTCCTCGTGATGGTGGCTGGTGGGGACCTTCACCTGTCCCAGGAGTTCCAGGGTCGTGGCGTCGACTGCCACGGCGTCGGTGAAGGTTCCGCCCACGTCGATGCCGACGCGGATGCGGTGGGTGGTCATTGGTTGGGCACCTCCTTGTGCGGGTTGGCGGTGCGCGGGCGGGCCCGGTGGGAAAGGTGGTCCTGAACACCCCCGCAAGAGAGAGAGCCGTGGGGGGGCTGTGGGAGTTGTCTGATTAACAAAACCAAGCGCCGGAGCCTGATGAGCAA
>NZ_JBNNJZ010000632.1:0-4372 GCF_050270335.1 Streptomyces sp. NPDC059900 | reverse complement strand
CCGACGAGATGTACGAGTCGTCGGCGCGCCTCACCGCGGGGATCTGCAAGCGGTACGACATCCCGGTGGACCGGGGGCACATCATCGGGCACGTGGAGGTGCCGGGCACGGACCACACGGACCCGGGGCCGCACTGGGACTGGGACCGGTACATGAAGCTCGTCAGGAGAGCCCGCACCGCCCTCGCGTGACCCTCTGCTATCGCAGATGCACCGGCAGCGACTCCACCCCGTACACGATGGACAGCTTGCGGAAGGCGAGGTCCTCGGGGGCGACCGCGAGCCGCATGTCCGGGAAGCGCTTGACGAGGGCGGGGTAGGCGGCGCGCAGCTCCATGCGGGCCAGTTCGGCGCCGATGCAGCGGTGGATGCCCCAGCCGAAGGCGAGGTGGCCCGAGGCCTTGCGGCCGGGGTCGAAGCCGCCGCCGTCAGGGGTGTACTTGGCGTCGCGGTTGCCGCCGCTCAGGGAGCACAGGACCAGGTCGCCCTTGGGTATGCGCACCCCGGCTATCTCGATGTCGTCGCGGGCGAACCGCGGGAAGGCCACCTGCACGACGGTGAGGTAGCGCAGCGCCTCCTCGACGAAGGGGGCGGCGGCCGCGTCGTCCTCGCGCAGCCGTGCGGCGGCCCGCGGGTCCTGGAGGAGCAGCAGGGAGCCGAGGGCCAGCATGCTCGCGGTGGTCTCGAAGCCGCCGGTGAGGATGCCGTCGGCGAGCCCGGCGAGTTCCTCGTCGTCGACGGTGTCGCCGTGCTCCTTCACGATCATGCCGAGCAGTCCGTCGCCCGGGTTCTCGCGCTGCTTCTTGACGACGTCACGGAAGTAGGAGAGCGAGGCGGATATCGCCCCGAAGGGAGCGGTCGCCCCGGCGAAGAGGTCGAAACGCTCCATGGCCAGCTGCTGGAAGTCGTGCCGGTCCTCGTACGGCACGCCGAGCAGTTCGCAGATCGTCAGCGAGGGGATCGGGAGCGCGAAGGCCTGGACGAGGTCGACGGGCCCTTCGGCCGCCTCCATCGCGTCGAGCCGCTCCTCGACGATCGCGTCGATGCGGGGCGTGAGGCGGCGCAGCCTGCGCATCGTGAACTCGGGGGTGAGGATGCGGCGCAGATGCGTGTGGACCGGGGGGTCGCTGAAGCCGAGGCCGCCGGGGTTGTGGTCCTCGACGACGCCCGCGTTGCCCGCGAGGTTCGTGAAGTCGTTGCTGAAGCCGTCGGTCGCCCCGAGGACGGCCTTCACCTCGTCGTATCCGGTGACCACCCAGGCGTCCATGCCGAAGGGCAGCGGCACCTTGGATATCGGCTGCTCCGCCTGGTGCTCGGTGAGCCGGGCCACCGGGTCGAGCCCGTCGCGGCGCATCGGCGCGAGCAGGGGCTCGGGCAGCCGCGATATCGCGGACGCGCTGATCCCGTTCTTCTGGATCCTGGCGAGGTAGATGCGCCCGAGCCGCGCGGCGATGCGAGAGCGGAGGTTCGCCTTCAATGTGAACTCCATGAGGGGGTTGTCGTGCGGCCCCGAACGCGCGGAGCGGACTCGCGAGCGGCAAGCATAGATCGACGGAGTGTGGGCCTCGTGTCCCGCTCCGGCGCCTGTCCGCCCGATAGCGGCCGAAACCGGCATCAACTCCGGGCGGGGTCGGCCGAGTCCGGCGTTAGCTGCGTCACCTACCGGCCCAAACCGGCATCAACTAGGTGCAGGAACCAGCTAAATGGCCCGGCCGACGCCTCAGCTGAGGCCCGCCGTCCGTGCCCTCTCCACGGCGGGGCCGATCGCCCCGGCGACGGCCTCCACGTCGGCCTTCGTCGAGGTGTGGCCGAGGGAGAAGCGCAGTGTGCCGCGCGCCAGATCGGGGTCGGTGCCGGTGGCGAGCAGGACATGGCTGGGCTGGGCCACGCCCGCCGTGCACGCCGATCCGGTGGAGCACTCGATGCCCTGCGCGTCGAGCAGCAGCAGGAGGGAGTCCCCCTCACAGCCGGGGAAGGTGAAGTGCGCGTTCGCGGGCAGCCGGTCGGCCGGGTCGCCCCCCAGGATCGCGTCGGGGACCTCCGCGCGCACGACGGAGACGAGGTCGTCCCGCAGCGCCCCGATCTCGCGGGCGAACCACTCGCGCTGCCCCGCGGCATGCTGCCCGGCCACGGCGAACGCGGCGATGGCGGGCACGTCGAGCGTCCCGGAGCGCACATGACGCTCCTGCCCGCCGCCGTGCAGGACGGGCACGGGGCTGTACTCGCGGCCCAGGAGGAGCGCCCCGATGCCGTACGGACCGCCGATCTTGTGTCCGGAGACGGTCATCGCGGCGAGCCCGGACGCACCGAAGTCGACGGGCACCTGGCCGAAGGCCTGCACCGCGTCGGCATGCAGCGGGATGTCGAACTCCCGCGCGACGTCGGCCAGTTCGCGGATCGGCTGGATGGTGCCGATTTCGTTGTTGGCCCACATGACGGTGGCGAGGGCGACGTCGTCGGGGTTGCGCTCGATCGCCTCGCGCAGGGCGTCGGGGTGCACGCGGCCGTACGCGTCGACGGGGAGGTATTCGACGGTGGCGCCTTCGTGCTCGCCGAGCCAGTGCACGGCGTCGAGGACGGCGTGGTGCTCGACGGGGCTCGCGAGGACCCGGGTCCGCGCCGGGGCGCCGCCGCCGGGGGCACGCCGCGCCCAGTACAGGCCCTTCACGGCGAGGTTGTCGGCCTCCGTGCCGCCCGCGGTGAAGACGGTCTCGCTGGGGCGGGCGCCGAGCGAATCGGCGAGCGCCTCGCGGGCCTCCTCGACGGTGCGTCGCGCCCGGCGCCCCGCGGCGTGCAAGGAGGATGCGTTGCCGGTGACGGCGAGCTGGGCGGTCATCGCCGCGATCGCCTCCGGGAGCATCGGAGTGGTCGCTGCGTGGTCGAGGTAGGCCATGGTGGGCACGATTCTACGAGCCGTGCGGGGCCCCGTGTTCCAGCGGTCAGCCCGCGAGACCCCACGACACGGTGTTGTCCATGGACATCAGCACGCCGAGGACGACGAGATCGGCCACACCGAGCCCGAGACCGAGGACCGCACGGCCCTTGCGGCCGGTGCCGCGCAGGAGCGCGATGCTCGCGAGGACGATCGCGACGGGACCGAGGAAGAGGTTCAGGACGAGCAGCCCGAGCAGGCCGAGGACGAACGAGGCGACGGCCATGCCGTCGGTGTCACGCCGACCGGTGGGGACGGGGGCGGTGGACTTGGTCCCGGTCTCGGGGGCGGTGGCCTTGGTCCCGGTCTCGGGGGCGGTGGACTTGATCCCGGTCTCGGGGGCGGTGGCCTTGGCCTCCGGGGCGATGGTGGCGGTCTCCATGGTGCGACTCCCTTCAGGTGTCAGATGCCGTACGGGTCAGCACTCAGGACGAGTGCCGTCGCGTGTGCCGCTCGCGGACCGTGAACACCACGAGCCAGACGCCGATGACGGCGGCGGCCACGAGGCTGACGGGGAGCGGCGCATGGGCCACGGAGCCCAGGGCGACACCGAGCAGCAGGAGTGCGGCGACGAGGAACAACACGGGATGCCTCTCGTTGGGGGTTTCGGTGAACGCTTGTGGTAACAACTGTTCACTGAGTTAGAGAGTACCGCGTCTCCGGCTTCCCAATGCCGGAGAACAGTTGTTAACTGCATGGCATGAGTCACACTCTCGGCATCCGGCAGGCCCAGAAGCAGAAAACCCGGCAGGCACTCCTCGACGCGGCGCTCCAGCTGCTGGAGGAGCAGAGCCTGAGCAGCCTGGGCCTGCGCGAGGTCACCCGTGCCGTGGGCGTGGCCCCGACCGCGTTCTACCGGCACTTCCGCGACATGGCCGACCTCGGCGTGGCGCTGGTCGAGGAGGCGCTCGACAGCCTGCACACCACACTCGTCGCCCTCCTCGCGGCGACCGGCGACGGGGGCGACGACGGCGAGGAACGCATCGCGGCCACGGTCGAGTTGATCGTCGCCTATGTGCGCACCCACCCCGCGCACGTCCGCTTCATCGCCCGCGAGCAGCACGGCGGCGTACAGGCCGTGCGGTCGGCGATAGGCGATCAGCTCACCCTGTTCGCGCAGGAGGTGAAGGACCAGTTCGCCCGCGAGCCGGACTCCGCGGGCTGGGACGAGGACGATCTCCTGATGCTGGCCAGGATGTACGTCGACCACATGGTGATGACCGCTTCCTCGCTGCTGGAGGCGGCGCCCGACGCCGAGCAGCGCGTCGCGGCCAGTGCGCGGCGGCAACTGCGCCTGTTGTCGCTCGGCCGGCACCACTGGCTCGACGAGCGGTGACCGGAAGACGCCGGGAGCCGACCGCCGGAAGGGACTCGACTCCCCTGTAAGGAGCAACTAGCCTTATGGTCATGACGATCGATCGTGAATGGACGCTCGACCAGC
>NZ_JBNNJZ010000631.1:0-4400 GCF_050270335.1 Streptomyces sp. NPDC059900 | reverse complement strand
TCTACCTGCAGGCGGGTGCTGGACTGCGCATCAGCGAAACGCTTGCCTTCGACTCCGGGTGTCGACGCAATGAGTTCATCCGCGTCCGGTGGCAGGTGAACGCGAAGGGGTATCGCGCGGGCTGCAAGGTCCGCTTCATCCCGCTCAAGCACCGGTGTGAGGGTGAGTATCGGGATATCCCCACGGCGCCGTTCCTCGAAGCAGAGATGGCCGCGCATCTTGCGGACTGGGGAACAGCTTCGCGTGGGGAGCTGATGGTGTATTTCACGCCGCGTAACGGATCGAACGAGACAATGCCGACGGCCAACACGTATGCCCATCACTTCAGTAAGGCGCTCAAGCGCGCTGGTCTCGTGAAAGCAGACGGAACGCCCAAGTACACGCCACACAGCCTGCGTCATTTCTTCGCCTCGACGGCGCTGGCCAACGGCATCCCCATTCACGAAGTCTCACGCTGGCTGGGACACAAATCAATCAAAACGACTGTCGACATCTACGGCCATCTCGTGCCCGCCGCGTGGGACCGCTGTCGCGCGATCATGCAGAAGGCTATGCGTCCCGACTCGGTTATGGCCCCAGTGGTGGTAGCGGAACAGCCCGGCGGGCATGACGCCGCGGCGTGACGTGCTGGGTGATCGCGACCGCGCTGGATCGGTGCTGGATACGCTGCAAGGCAGCCCGGTTCTGGCAGGTGACAGCCGTGCCGTGGACCTTCGGCGACAACGTGAAGCGGCTGTTCTAGCTTCGTTTTCGGAGCTAGGTATACGTGCAGGTCAGGTGGAGTCGCACCGGCCGGGCCGGGGCAGCAGGTACGTGGTCATCGATGATGTGGAGTTGGCACCCGCGCTCCGCAGGGCGGCGATGAACCACATAGAGGCCCGGCTGCTCGCCGACCCCGATCCCGGTCCCAAGGGGATCGCGGCGGACCTGAACGTCTCTGTCCGCACTCTCTACCGCGCGTTCGGCCAAGGGGGCACCTCGTCAGTCATGCGCCATGTGCGCGAACGCCGACTCGAACGCGCCAGGGGGAGCTTCTCTCAACACGCCTCACCGTGTCCGAAATCGCCGCCCGCTGGCACTTCGCCGACAGCAGCCATTTCGGCAGGGCGTACAAGAAGCGATTTGCCGAGACTCCCACCGCAGGCCGGCGGCCCGCAGAGGGTGCTTGATCCAGGTGCATCAGGACTTCCGCGAGGGTGGCCAACTGCTCGGCAAGCGGGAGGAGTTCGCGGCGGTCCAGCTCCGCAGGAGTGCCCCGCACGCTGCGAGTCGGGCAACTCGGCGGCGGCATCGATACGATCCTGGTCCGGCGAGGCCCCGACCGGAACTTCAGGGTTCCGGTTCCGCGCCGCACCGCTTCCACGGCACATACCTCAGGTGATCAGGCCGGCGCTGGTCAGCCAGATGTGTTCGCATGTCGCCGACGCCTCTTGGAGCTTCTCGCGGGATTCCTGCGAGGCGTGGTAGAAGCTCCGCTCGATCATCCAGCACAGGGCGCGTGCCATCGCCGGGGCCTGGTCCGGTGCGGCGCCGGCCTGGATGCCGGCGCGTTCCAGGACAGCGGTGATGGCCGCGATGAACAGGTCAGCGGTGTGGTTCCACAGCTCGCCGATCTCCGGCACGGTCAACGACAGGTCGATCGCCGTGCGCATGACCAGGCCATGCTCATTCCACAGCTCGACCGTGCGCTGCATGGCCGCCGCGATGGCCTGGCGCGGCTCGTCGGTCTGCGCGGTGGCCAGGGAGCGTTCCCACAGATGCTCCACTGTCCGGGCCACGAGCGCCGTGACCACTTCCTGTTTGGAGCCGAAGTAGAAGTACAGGGCGCCGCGGGTGATGCCGGCGCCCCGGGCCACGTCGCCGACGGTCATGGCGTCGTAGCCCTTGTCTGCCAGCAGGGCTTCGCAGGTGTCGAGGATGGCCCGCTCCCGGACGTCTCCCTTGCGCTCGGCGGTGCGACGGCCGCGCGCGGAGTGGTGGTCGGGTGTCACAGCTGAGCGCCCTCGGCGAAGTCGGTCGTACGGGAGAGCGCCTCCCAAGTGCGAATGTCCTCGTCCACGGCAGCGCGTGCGGCGGTGACCAGTCGCAGCGCGTCCGAGCCCAGGACGAGGTGGGCCGGCGGCTGCTCGACCGAGGTGATGTGCACGACCGCTTCCCCGGCCTTGGCGGGATTGCCCAGCTGGTTTCCGCTCGCCTTCTGCCGCGCGTCGCGGATGGGGGCGAACAACTCATCGTAGTCGTCGACGGTGCGCTCGGCGCGTGTCATGGACCGTCCGGCCCAGTCGGTGCGGAAGGATCCGGGCTCGATCGCCGTCACGTGGATTCCGAACTGCGCGACCTCCTTGCCCAGCGCCTCCAGGATGCCTTCCAGGGCGAACTTGCTGCCGCAGTAGGCGGACATGCCGGGGACGGCCATCAGCCCGCCCATGGAGGTGACGGCCATCAGGTGTCCACGGCGGCGCGCGCGCATGTGAGGCAGCGCCGCCTGCAGGGTGGACACGGCCCCGAACACGTTGACCTCGAACTGCCGCCGCACCTCGGCCAGCGGGGTTTCCTCGAAGGTTCCCTCCAGTCCGTAGCCGGCGTTGGCGACGACGACGTCCAGGGGGCCGACGCTCCGCTCGACCTCCGCGACCGTGTCGGAGACTGCGTCATCGTTCGTCACGTCCAGGATGCGGCCGTGAGCGTGCCCGGGCCTGAACTCTTCGAAGGCTCGCAGGTCCCTCTCGGAGCGGACGGTGCCGACCACGGTGTGCCCGGCGGCCAGGGCGGCTTGCGCGAACGCGCGCCCCAGGCCCGTGCTGACGCCGGTGATGAGCCAGTTCTGCTGTTGCACTGTTCCTCCAGCAAGGTCTTGCGAGGAGCCGGGCTGCTCCCTCCAGCAGAAAGTCTACACAGTGTCGATTTTTATCGTTGCCACGTCGATTCTGATGTCTGGCGCGCCCGTACCCGTGCCCTCGCCCCCGCCCGTACGCGGTCGGCGGCGGCGCGCGCCCGATGCGGGGGCGCCCGGCTTCAGGGGTCTGCTCCCGCGGTATCAGCGGCCCACCGCCGTCTCCCGGTCGATGCGGGAGAGCTTCTCCGGGTTGCGGACGGCGTAGAGGCCGGTGATGAGGCCGTCCTCGATGCGGACCGCCAGGACGGATTCGATCGCGTCGCCCGTGCGCAGGATCAACGCCGGATAGCCGTTGATCTGCGCCGGATGCAGGCTCGCGGAGGCGAGCCTGCTGAGCACGCCGGCCACCTTTTCGGCGCCCACGACGGGTTCGAGGGCGGCCCGTACGATTCCGCCGCCGTCGGTAAGCAGGACTACGTCAGGGGCGATCGTGTCGAGCAGGCGCTGCAAGTCGCCCGATTCCACCGTCTGTTGGAAGGCCGTGAGCGCACTGCGTGACTGGGCCGGCGAGACGACCTCGCGCGGTCGGCGCGCCGCGACGTGGGCCCGTGCGCGGTGGGCGATCTGCCGGACCGTGGCGGGGGTCTTGTCCACGGCTTGCGCGATCTCTTCGTATCCGAGATCGAAGACCTCGCGCAGCACGAACACGGCCCGCTCGGTCGGCGCGAGTGTTTCCAGTACGAGCAGCATCGCCATGGAGACGCTGTCCGCCAGTTCGATGTCCTCGGCGACATCGGGCGCGGTGAGCAGCGGTTCGGGCAGCCAGGGGCCGACGTAGGACTCCTTGCGCCGACGCAGCGTACGCAGCCGGGTCAGCGCCTGGCGCGTGGTGATGCGCACCAGGAAGGCGCGCGGGTCGCGCACCGTGTCCTGGTCGATGTCCGCCCAGCGCAGCCAGGTCTCCTGGAGGACGTCCTCGGCGTCGGAGGCGGAGCCGAGCATCTCGTAGGCGACGGTGAACAGCAGGTTGCGATGGGCGACGAACGCCTCGGTGGCGGAGTCCGTGCCCTCGGCGCGGGGGCTGTGCCCGGTCGCGCCGGTCTCCTGCTGGGTGCGCTCGTCCATCGTCGGCTCCTGCCTGTCGCGCCTCATGTCCGTGTCACGCACAAGTCGCCGCTCCCCGCCTCGTTGTGACACATGGTCCCGGTGGCGTGCGTCACATCGGCGTGCTGTCACAGGGCCGGGGCGGCCGGCGACTTATGGGCATCAAGACGCTGCACGGACGATCCGCGCGGCACACGATTCCACGAGCGAGGACGTTGTGATGGAACCCCGTATGAACCTGTTCGCGAACGAGACCGGCGCCAGGATCGGCAAGCGGATCTACGCCGTCAGCCAGGTGATCCACGAGTCGCCGCTGCCGGGGCCCGTCCAGGAGCTGGTGCAGCTGCGCGCCAGCCAGATCAACGGCTGCGGCTTCTGCGTCGACATCCACTGCAAGGACGCCGCTGCCGCCGGTGAGAGCGCGGCCCGCCTGAACCTGGTCGCCACCTGCCAGAGCTGG
>NZ_JBNNJZ010000630.1:0-4418 GCF_050270335.1 Streptomyces sp. NPDC059900 | reverse complement strand
GGGCGAAGGTCAAGAAGGCGGTCGCCGACGGGCGGTTCGTGCCCGCGGGCGGCATGTGGGTCGAGTCGGACACGAACATGCCGGGCTCCGAGGCGATGGCCCGGCAGTTCGTGCACGGCAAGCGGTTCTTCCTCGACGAGTTCGGCATCGAGAACGACGAGGCGTGGCTGCCCGACACCTTCGGGTTCGCGGCCGGGCTGCCGCAGATCATCAAGGCGGCGGGCTCCAAGTGGCTGCTGACGCAGAAGATCTCCTGGTCGCAGACCAACCGCTTCCCGCACCACACCTTCAACTGGGAAGGCATCGACGGCACGCGCATCTTCACGCACTTCCCGCCCGTCGACACCTACAACTGCTCGATGAAGGGCAGCGAGATCGCCCACGCGGCGAAGAACTTCAAGGACAAGGGAGTCGCCCGGCACTCGCTGGCGCCGACCGGCTGGGGCGACGGAGGCGGCGGCACCACCCGCGAGATGATCGCGAAGGCGGGGCGCCTGCGTGACCTGGAAGGCTCGGCGACCGTCGAGTGGGAGACCCCCGCCGCCTTCTTCGAGAAGGCCGAGGCGGAGTACCCGAACGCCCCCGTCTGGGTGGGCGAGCTGTACCTGGAGCTGCACCGCGCCACCCTCACCAGCCAGGCGGGCACCAAGCAGGGCAACCGCCGCAGCGAGCACCTGCTGAGGGAGGCCGAGCTGTGGGCGGCCACCGCGGCCGTACGCGCGCCTGAATTCTCTTACCCCTACGAGGAGTTGGACCGCATCTGGAAGACGGTCCTGCTCCACCAGTTCCACGACATCCTGCCCGGCTCGTCCATCGCCTGGGTGCACCGCGAGGCGCGCGCGACGTACGCGAAGGTCGCCGAGGAGCTGAACGGCATCATCGACGCGGCGCAGCGCGCGCTCGCGGGGGAGGGCGGCGGCACGGGCACCGCCCTCGTCTTCAACTCCGCCCCGCACATCCGAGACGGCGTCCCGGCGGGCGGCGCGCGCCCCGCCGCCGTCGAAGGACAGTCGGCGATCGCCTCGCGCGCCGAGGGCGGATATGTCCTCGACAACGGCCTGCTGCGGGTCGAGATCGACGCCCGCGGTCTTGTTGTGTCCGCGTACGACATCGCGGCCGATCGGGAGACCGTCGCACCCGGTCAGGCGGCGAACCTGCCGCAGATCCACGCCGACTTCCCGAACATGTGGGACGCGTGGGACGTCGACGAGTTCTACCGCAACACGGTCACCGACCTCACGGAGGCCGAGGAGGTCACGGCGGGCGAGGACGGCGCGTCGGTCCGTGTCGTACGGGTCTTCGGCGACTCGCGGCTCACGCAGGTGCTTTCCCTTGCGCCCGGCTCCACGCGCCTGGACATCGACACCGAGGTCGACTGGCACGAGACGGAGAAGTTCCTGAAGCTGGCCTTCCCGCTGGACATCCACGCCGAGCGGTACGCGTCGGAGACGCAGTTCGGCCACTTCTACCGGGCCACGCACACCAACACGAGCTGGGAGGCCGCCAAGTTCGAGGCGTGCAACCACCGCTTCGTGCACATGGAGGAGCCGGGCTGGGGCGTCGCCCTGGTCAACGACTCGACGTACGGCCATGACGTGACGCGCACGGTGCGGGCGCCGGACGCCGGTACGACCACGACGGTCCGCGCCTCGCTCCTGCGCGCCCCGCGCTTCCCCGACCCCGAGACGGACCAGGGCGTGCACCGCTTCCGGCACGCGCTGGTGCCGGGCGCCGGGATCGGCGACGCGGTGCGGGAGGGCTACCGGATCAACCTGCCCGAGCGGCAGCTCACGGGTGGCGGCGAGGTGACTCCGCTGGTGACCGTCGACAACGACGCCGTGGTCGTCACCGCGGTCAAGCTCGCCGACGACGGCAGCGGTGACGTGGTCGTCCGCTTCCACGAGTCGCGCGGCGGCCGGGCGAAGGCCACGCTGACGGCGGGCTTCCCGGTCGGCTCCGTCGAGGCGACGGACCTCCTTGAGCGTCCTCTCGCCGATACCTCGTCGCCGGAGCGCTCGGCCGACGGCCTCGCGCTGACGCTGCGGCCGTTCGAGCTGGTGACGCTGCGGCTGACGCGGGCGTGATGTCCGACTGAGCAGTAGCAGCGGTGACGCGGGCGCCGTACGGACTTGTCGACAACTCCGTACGGCGCCCGCGTCATAGCACCCCCCCCGTAGGGACCCGGCACACTGGCCGACATGCCTGTCTCGCTGCATCACATCGTCATCGACGCCCATGATCTGCCCGCCCAGGCCCGGTTCTGGGCCGAGGCGCTCGGCTGGCGGATTCTGTCCGAGCGGGAGCGGGAGGTCGTGATCGGGCCCGATGTGAACGCGCCGGTGGGGATCTGCTTCATGCCGGTGACGGACCGCAAGGCCGTCAAGAACCGGCTGCACTTCGATCTGACGGCTCCGGCCCAGGACCGGGACGCCGAGATCGAGCGGCTGCTCGCGCTCGGTGCCCGCAGGGCGGAGGTCGGGCAGAGCGGCGCGGAGTCGTGGACCGTCCTTGCCGACCCCGAGGGGAACGAATTCTGCGTGGTCCGTCCGAAGGAGACCCTCGTCGGCTGAGGCTAAGGGGCAGCGCTGAGGCGGGCCGCCCGGTGGTGGAAGGCGCGGCGGACGGACGGGAAGCGTCTGCCGTCGCGGCGCGGGTGCACCCGGTTGGCGAGCAGGACGTGGAAGCGACCGGCGGCCGGGTCCACCCAGAGGCTGGTGCCGGTGAAGCCCGTGTGGCCGTACGAATCGGGGCCCATCGCGCCGCCGACCGGCGAGGCGACCGGGTCCTGCCCCTGCCAGCCCAGGCAGCGGCGCAGGTTGAGTCCTTCGGTGTGACACTTCGTCATCTGCGAGAAGGCGGCCGGGCCCAGGAGTCCGTCGCCGCCCCTGACCAGGGCCGCTCCCAGGCGTTCGAGGTCGGCGAGCGGGGCGAACAGTCCGGCATGGCCCGCGATGCCGCCGAGGACGACGGCGTTCTCGTCGTGCACCTCGCCCGTCACCACGTGCCCGCGCCAGGAGCAGTCCTCCGTCGATACGGCGTGTGCCCGGGCCTCGCCGTGCGGGGCGAAGGTCAGCCCGGTCAACCCCATTGGTTCGGCGACCAGTTGGGCGACGAGGATGTCCAGGGGCTGTCCGCCCGCCGCCTCGGCGAGCAGGCCGAGCAGGATGAAACCGGCCGACGAGTACCACACCGCCGTGCCGGGGCGCGTCGCGAGGGGAAGCGCGCGCACGCCGTCGAGGAGTTCCCGGCGGGTCGGGTGGTCGCGGTAGAGCGGCGTACTGCCCGGCAGGCCCGAGGTGTGTGCGAGGAGTTGGCCCACCGTGATGCGGGCCTTGTCCGTGCCGCGGTAGTCGGGCAGCAGTTCCTCCAGCGGATCCGCGAGGGACAGCGCGCCGCGCTCGGCCAGGGCGAGCACCGCCAGGCCCACCACGGGCTTCGTCACCGAGGCCAGGTCCCACAGCTCGGTGCCGTCGAGCGCGGGGCCGCCCCAGCGGCGGGTGCCCAGGTGTCCGGAGTCGAGGACGTCGTCACCGGTGCCGGTGGACCAGGCAGCGGCCGAGAAAAGCTTGTGCCGCCGGGCCTCGTCGAGCAGGTCGCGGGGGTCGCGGGGCGCGCTCATTCGCGTACCAGGCCCAGCAGTGAACTCCCGCAGGACGAGGCGGAGATGAGGCCCGCAGCCGCGCGCACCATGGGGCCGAACAGAGCCACGCTCTCCGTGTCGAGCGTGAACGTCGGGCCGACGATGCCCACCGCGCCCACCGGGCGGCCGTCCGCCCCGAGGACCGGCGCCGCCACGCCCCGTACATCGGGTTCGGTGCACTCGTCGTCCAGTGCGTACCCCTGTGCGCGGACGGCGGCCAGCTCCGCGAGGACGGCCGCCGGATCGGTGACCGTCTGCGGTGTCCTGGCCGGAAGGGCCGCCGTGCCGAGGATCTGCGCGGCCTCTTCCTCCGGCAGGGCGGAGAGGATCGCCAGGCCCGCGGCGCTGCAGTGCAGCGGGACCGTGCCGCCGGCCCGCACGGCGAGCCGGTAGGTGTCCGCCGCCTCGGACTGGGCCAGGTGAACGGCGGAGTCCGCGTCACGTACCGAATAGTGCGCCACGTGCCCCGTACGCAGCCGCAGATCCGCCAGGACGGGCCTGGCCAGGCGCAGTTCGGGGCTGTCGGCGAGCGCGGTCGCCGCGAGGCCGAGCAGCCGCGGTCCCGCGCGGTATCTGCCGCCCGGCAGCGCGACCGCGTAGCCGCTGTCGGCGAGCGTGCCGAGGAGGCGGTGCACCGTGGGCTTGGGCAGCCCGGTGTACGCCGCGAGGTCCGCGAGCCGGTGCGGGCCGTCCGGGCGCACGAGCGCGTCGAGGACCTCAAGGGCCTTGTAGACGGGGCCCTTGGCGCCGGCCTGTGAGTGGGCCGCGGTGGTGATCC
>NZ_JBNNJZ010000629.1:0-4428 GCF_050270335.1 Streptomyces sp. NPDC059900 | reverse complement strand
CGTTCGACCGCACCGGCCTGGACACCGAGACGCTGACCACCGAACCGCGCGTCGCGGCCCTCGCCACCGCCCACCCGCTCGCCGCCCGGCACCAACTCTCCCTCGCCGACCTGGGGCTGCGCCCCGGCGACCTGGACCGCTACCTCGACGACAGCTGCGGCGAGAGCCGCGACCTGGCCCAACTGCTCATGCACGTCGCCCTCGGAGGCACGGTCCCGCTGCTGCCCGCCTCCGTCGCCGCCCGCTATCCGCGCCCCGGAGTCGTCTACCGCCCGGTCCCGGACGCACCCCCCGCGGTCCTCGCCGTCGCCTGGCCGCAGCAGTCCCGTTCGACGGCCACAGCCGCCCTGGTACGCGCCGCCGCGTCGGTGGCCGAGGAAGTACGTGACCATGCCCCTTGAGGTGCGCCCGGCCGAGGTCTTCGAGGATGTCCGCGCCGTGATCGGCCCGAAGTCGCCCGGTGCCAACGTCTGCTGGTGCCTGAGCTACCGGATCCCCTCCAAGCTCAACAACGAACTCCGCGGCCCGGACCGCGGCGAGTACGTCGCCGGGCTGTTCCGCGCCGATCCCCCGCCGGGGGTGCTCGCCTACGACGGCGACGAGCCGGTGGGCTGGGCGGCCGTGGCGCCGCGCGCGCAGACGTCCTTCGCGCGCAACCGGAAGATCCCGCACGTGGACGACTGCGCGGTCTGGTCCCTGTGGTGCGTCCGCGTACGCCCCGGCCACCGCAAGCAGGGCATCTCGCACGCGCTGATCGCCGGCGCCGTCGAGTTCGCCCGTGCCCACGGGGCACCTGCGATCGAGGCGTATCCCCTGGACAACGGCGACGCCAGGGTCGACCTGACGATGGCGTACGCCGGTCTCCGCAAGAACTTCGAACGGGCCGGTTTCACCCACGCCGCCGACACGACGTCCGTCCTCGCCGGTCATCCGCGGGTCCTGATGCGGCTGGGGCTGCGCTGACCCGGACCGTCAGCGTGCGTCGTCGGAGTCCCCGTCGATGAGGTGCACCGCGGCCTCCTCGGCGGAGGCAGCCCCGCCGTCGATGCCCATGTCCTCGCCGATCATGTCCTGTTCGGCGTCGTCCTCCGCGTCTCCGCTGGCCCCCTCGTCCGGAGCGAACAGGCGCCCGGCGCGGGCATCTCCCACCTCCGCCTCGTCGATCAGCTCGCCGTCGGTGTCCGTCGTGTCGCCGATGCCGTCCTCCTCGTCGGCGGCCCCGGGAAATTCGAGCGCGGGGTCCGGCCGCTCCTCGGAGAGGCGTTCGCTCAGGCTCTCGCCGTCCTGCTGCTCCTGCGCGGTGGTGCCGGTGTGGGCCACTCCGAGGGGTCGCTCGGGAGGCGACCAGCCCTCGTCGTAGGGATCCGCCCCACGATCGCTGAGCGTGTCCTCCGCGTCGAGGATGCCCTCGTCCTCGCGGACCTCCTCCGCGTCGGGCTGGTAGACCTCGTCGCCCATGACCTCGTCGTTTCCCACGGTGCTCGTCCTCCTCCATGCGCGACTGATGCTGGTTTCCTGCCGTGTATCCACCCTGATCCAGAACACACGTTCCGGCATGCCGAAACGGCAGTCGCGGCGCCGGGTGCGCAGGTCACCGGGTGTTCGGCGGGCGCCACTCCAGGAGCAACAGCGTGGCGTCGTCACGCAGTTGGTTGTCCTGCCGGTCGAGGATGGAGTGAATGAGCTGGCGCAGCGCCTCCGGCGCCGGTTCGCCCGCGGCGGTGGCGCGGATGATGCTGTCCGTGAAGCGCTCCAGGCCGAACTCCGCGCCGCCCCTGGTCCGCAGCTCGGTGACCCCGTCGGTGTACATCAGCACCCGGTCGCCCGGCTCCAGCGCCTCCTCGTGCACCTGCCACGTCACTTCGGCCAGCGAGGCGGGCGTACCCATGGGCGGCTGCGGCGGACGCTCGAGGGCACGGTCGAGGACGCGGTGGTCCCGGATCAGCAGGGGCGGCGGATGGCCGCAGTTGCACCACCGCAGTACGCCGTCGGCCAGGTCGAGCTGGGCCAGGACCCCCGTGCAGAACTGCTCGGGAAGCCACTCGGCCAGCGCGTGCTGGATGGTGTCGACGAGCTGGGGCAGTTCGGCCTCGGCCCGGCGGGCGTTGCGGCAGCCGGCCATCGCCACGGCGGTCGTCAGTCCCGACGCGAGGTTGTGGCCCATGGCGTCCAGGATCGCCACGTGCAGGGTCGAGGGGGTCAGCGAGTGGTCGAAGGCGTCACCGCCGATCTCGTACGCCGGTTCGAGCACGGCGGTGGAGATCACATGGGAGTTGCCGATCGTCCGGGGCGGCAGGAAGGCCCGCAGCATCTCGGCGGGCAGCTGCATGGTCTCGCACCGCGTCCGGCGCGCGAAGCTGTCGCTCGCCGCCCGCTTCGAGGTGATCGTCATGGCCAGGACGGAGGCCAGCATGCGACAGCGCCGCAGCAGTGCGACATCGATGGCCGGGCCGGTGGCGCCGATCACGCCGAGGCGCTCGGCGCCGTCGATCAGCGGCAGCCAGGCGACGATCCTGCCGTGGACCAGCTCCTCGACGCGCAGCGCGTGCGCCCGATAGGCCGAACCGGCGACGGTGGTGTCAACGTCCAGGGGAAGCGGCCCGTCGGCCAGCGGCACGAGCAGCCGCTGCTGGATGTCCACGAGGTACACGTCGATCCGGTCGAGCCCGGCGGCGTCGGCGAACCGCTGGGCAAGGTCGGGAAGCTCCATCGGCGCCGCGGCATGGGCCGACGCGAGCAGCTGCTCGAACAATTGCTCACCGGGGCCCGGCTGCCGGGGACCCGGCCTGCCGCGGCCGGGGCGCCCCTGGCCGGGATTGTCGGGTCCGGTCTGGCCGGGCTGGCTCGACATTCTGTGATCACCGCCTCATCAGCAGTCTCACATCGGGGCCCGGATCCCGCCCGGCCTCGGGCGTGCGGGGCGCGCATTTCGCCGACGACCGCCGGAATTCCGGCCCACGCGCGCTCTGCGTGCTCCACCCGGTCGGCCGTCTCAGCGATCGACCCCGGTCCGCAGAGTCCCGCCAGGGCAGCGTAAGGTCGCGGACCGGCCGCATGCGGCCACACCGACCCAGACAGTCAGCCGAACAAGGAGCCGCTGGTCATGCCAGCCAATGACGCCGCTCAGGCGCCGATCTACGACACCCTCGTCCAGGAGCACGGCGACGTTCTCGCGACAGCACGCCAGGCCGCCGAGGAGACCCAGCAGAGAGCCGAGGCGGTCCTTGACTTCAGGGGGCCGATCGCGGCCGTCCCGGACGCCCCGGCCGCCGAGTCCGCCTAGGCGTCCGCGGCGGGCCTCCGGGCTCCTCGCGTGCCCCGCGGCCCTCGATGGGCCACGCTGGAAGCACACGTACGCCGTCGCCGTCCGACGGCCGGAGGTGCCGATGGACCCCGTAGAGGCGCTGGAGCGGATCGCCTTCCTGCTGGAGCGCGGCAGCGCACCGACCTACCGGGTGCGGGCCTTTCGCACCGCGGCCGCGGTGGTCGGCGAACTGGACGACGGCGAGACCGCGCGGCGGGTCGCCGATGGGTCCCTGGAATCGCTCAAGGGCATCGGCCCCAAGACCGCCGGAGTGATCCGTGAGGCGCTGGCCGGCCAGCTGCCGGGGTATCTGGAGCGGCTGGAGGACGAGGCCGGCGCACCGCTCGCCGAGGGCGGCGCGAAGCTGCGGGCGCTGCTGCGGGGGGACTGCCACCTGCACTCCGACTGGTCCGACGGCGGCAGCCCCATCGAGGAGATGGGCCGTGCGGCCCGTGACATCGGCCACGAGTGGGCCGTGCTCACCGACCACTCGCCGCGGCTGACCATCGCGAACGGCCTGTCGCCGGAACGGCTGCGCGAGCAGCTGGCGGTGGTGGCGGGGCTCAACGAGCGCTGGGCGCCCTTCAGGCTGCTCACGGGCATCGAGTGCGACATCCTCGACGACGGGTCGCTCGACCAGGAGCCCGAGCTGCTCGACCAGCTCGACGTGGTGGTCGTCTCCGTGCACTCCAAGCTGCGCATGGACGCCGCCGCCATGACGCGCCGCATGGTCGCCGCCGTCAGCGATCCGCGGGCCGACGTGCTCGGACACTGCACGGGCCGGCTCGTCACCGGGCGCGGCAGGCCACCGTCGCAGTTCGACGCGGACGCGGTGTTCGCCGCGTGCGCGGCGGCGGGCACGGCCGTGGAGATCAACAGCAGGCCGGAGCGGCTCGACCCGCCGCGCGGGCTCCTGCGCAAGGCCGTGGACGCCGGAGTGCTCTTCTCCGTGGACACCGACGCGCACGCGCCCGGGCAGCTGGACTGGCAGGTGATCGGGTGCGCGCGGGCCGAGGAGTGCGGGGTGCCGGCCGAGCGCGTGGTGACGACCTGGACGGCAGAGAAGCTGCTGGCCTGGACGGGGGAGAGCCGGGCCGCCGGCCGGGCCTGACCCGGTCAGGACC
>NZ_JBNNJZ010000628.1:0-4439 GCF_050270335.1 Streptomyces sp. NPDC059900 | reverse complement strand
AATCAAGGTTGTGAAGCGCCTTGACGACCAGGGAGCCCCTGAGGTGGCGCTGCACGAGCTCGCTCGACGTGAGCTCCGCGTTGTCGAGCTCGGTGTTGCGCCAGAACTCGGGGTAATAGTTCGTCTGGTCGATGACCACCTTTCCGGCCAGCTTGTCGGCGGGCAGCGCCTCGAAGTTCGCCAGGGGGAGGGGCAGAGCGACGATGTCACCGGCCGCGATCGCCTCATCGACGGTTCCGGCGCGGGCGAGCGGACCGAGTTCCGCAATGAGGTGCGCGATCGTCTCCGGGCCGCGTGAGTTGCTGAGCACGACGCGGTAGCCCGCGTCGACGGCCAGGCGGGCGACGGCGCCGCCGACCAGGCCGGAGCCGATAATCCCGATGGTCTGTGTCATCACCGATATCTCTCTCGTAGAAGGGCGGAGTCCGCTGCAAGGCGTCAGGTGTCTTGCGGAGTTGGACCCACGAGCCGATATTCGGCCTGCCCGCGCGGGTGCACCAGGCGCCGCTGTCCCTGGTACTGCCGGTACCACCCAGCTCCTGGCGCCGCGGCGCATACTGGGCCCATGAGCATCCCTACCGAGCTCGGCCCCGCCCTGCGCGCCTGGCGAGAGCGCATCGGCCCGGCCGACGTGGGCCTGCCGGTCACGGCCAACCGGCGGGTTCCGGGTCTGCGGCGCGAGGAACTGGCCGTCATGGCCGGTATCTCGGTCGACTACCTCGTGCAGCTCGAACAGGGCCGTGCCGGGAACCCGTCGCCCCAGGTGCTCGGGGCGTTCGCACAGACGCTGCGATTGAATGCCGTGGATCGCGAGCTGCTCTACCGGTTGGCCGGTTCGGTGGTTCCTCCGTCGGGTTCGGTTCCGCGCGAGGTGCCGCCGGGCGTACAGCGCATGATCGACCGGATGAGCGACACCCCGCTGGCCGTCTTCACCGCCGCATGGGACATCGTGCAGACGAACGCGCTGTGGGGCGAGCTGTTCGGCGGTCGCGCCGAACCCGGCGCCGGGCCCGCCAATCTCGTCTGGGGCCATTTCGCCGCCCCCACACCCGCGGGTGCATCGCGCATTGAGCGCGACGCCGCGCACGCCGACGCATTCGAACGCATGATGGTGTCCGACCTGCGCCGGGCCGCGGACCGCTACCCGGACGACCGCGCCGTCCTCGAACTGATCGGGGGACTGCGCGAGGCCAACCCGCGCTTCGCCGACCTGTGGACCCGCTACGAGACGGTGCCGATCGGGCGCTCGCGCAAAACGGTCGTCCACGCCGAGGTCGGCGAGATCGTCCTGGACTGCGACATCCTGACCATCGAACGTGCCGACCTGCACATCGTGCTGAACTGGGCCGCTCCGGACACCGGGGCCGCCCAGAAGCTGGCCGTGCTGCGCGATCGGGTGGCCACGGCAGCGGGGTAGCCTCGGCGCATGGTCAACATCAACTTCAGTGCTCCGGTCGGTGTCTGGTGGACCAGCGATCGGTGGCCGACCGCCGACGTGATCACCCGGGCTCTCGAGACGGAGCAACTCGGGTACGGATCGCTCTTCTACGGCGAAGCCGGAGGCAAGGAGAGCCTGACCCAGGCCGCTGCTCTGCTGGGCGGTACCGAGCGGCTGGTGGTCGGGACGGGCATTGCGAACATCCACGCCCGCAGCGCCCCGGCCAGCGAAGCGGGCGCCCGCACGCTGGGGGCGCTGCACCCGGGCCGGTTCGTGCTCGGGCTGGGGGTCAGCCACGCTCCGCTGGTGGAGCACAGCTATGCCGGCTCCTATGAAAAGCCCCTGAGCACCATGCGGGAGTACCTGCGGGTCATGGACGCGGTGCCCGACGAGGTCGAACCGGGAGGGCAGCGCCCGGCCCGGCTGCTCGCCGCGCTGGGCCCGAAGATGATCGAGCTGTCCGCCAAGGCGGCCGACGGGGCGCACCCCTACCTGGTGACTCCGGAGCAGACCGCCAGGACGCGCGAACGGGTCGGGGCGGGCAAGTGGGTCGTCAGCGAGCAGGCCGTCGCGCTCACCACCGACCGTGAAGAGGGCCTGCGCCGGGCCCACCAGCACCTGCACATGTACTCGCAGCTGCCGAACTACCGCAATTCCTGGCTGCGTCAGGGCTTCGACGAGTCCGACGTGGTGGTGGGCGGCTCGGACAAGCTGGCGGACGGCATGGTCGCCATCGGCGACGTGCAGGCGCTGGCTGCGCGTGTGCAACAGCACCTGGACGCGGGCGCCGACCACGTGCTCGTACAGGTTCTCGGCGAGGACCCCTCATCCGACCCGCTGCCCGCGCTGCGCGAACTCGCCCCGGCCCTCAAGCTGAGCGGCACCTGACCGAGCCGGCTATCCCCACCCGCCCCGCCCGCGACCGGCTCGACGGGGCGTCTGGCTCAGCGGGCGTCGTGCGTCCCCGGCGCGCCCAGGACGCGGCGCTCGCCGCCGTTGCGCTCCTGCCACAGGCGATAGACGTCCACGGCGCTCTCGCGCGGCTCGTGCCGCATCGGCAGCCGGCGCTCGGACCAGGGCTTGGCGAACTCGTCGTAGAACGTGCTCAGCTCGAAGTACTTGCGATCGTCGACGTAGTGCGGCTCGTAGGCCTCGCGGGTCGTCACGAAGACGACCTCGTCGGGGGAGCAGTAGTAGAGCGCGCCCAGGCACATGGGGCACGGCTGCGCCAGAACGTAGATCGTGGTGCCGGTCAGGTGCTCGGTGCCGAGCTTTACGCACGCGTCCCGGATGGCGAGCACTTCGGCGTGCGCGGTGGGGTCGTGGGTCTGGGCGACCTGGTTGGCGCGCTCGGCGATGATCTCGCCGTCCCTGACGATGACAGTGGCGAAGGGGCGGCCGCCGTCCTGGACGTTGGTGCGGGCCAGGTCGATCGTGCGCTGGACGAAGTCCACGGGATGCCTCCGGATCAGATCATTTCGGCTGCTTTCGGATCTCTACCCCAGTGTCGCGGAGCTGGAGCTATAGCGTCCAAGACGCACTCCTCATGCCACCTATAGATGCGATCTATACCCGGCGTTACGCTCGCGGTATGGCTCCTGTGGAACTGCGCCACCTGCGCTACCTCCTTGCCGTCGTCGAAAACGGCACCTTCACCAGGGCTGCCGAGGCGCTGCACGTCTCCCAGCCGACCCTCTCGCAGCAGATCCGGGCGCTGGAGCGGGCCGTCGGCGTGCCGCTGCTCGACCGGGCCGGGCGCACCGTGCGGCCCACCGACGCCGGCCAGGTGTACGTCGACCACGCGCGCCGGGCCCTGCGCGAGATCGCCGCAGCCGACCGGGCCGTGCAGGACGTGGGGGACCTCTCGCGCGGGCAGCTGCGGCTCGGCGTCACGCCCACCTTCACCGCCTACCTGGTCGGACCGCTCATGGGCGCCCTGCACGCCCGGCATCCCGGGCTCGACCTGAGCGTCCGGGAATCAACCCAGGAACGCATCGGGGCGGCACTGATCGCCGACGAACTGGACGCGGGGATCGGCTTCGCCGGCAACTCCGTGCCCGGCACAGCAGCCGAGCCACTGTTCACCGAGACACTCGCCGTGGTCATGGGCGGCAGCGGGGGCGGGGCCGCGCCGCTGCCGGTCGCCGAGCTGGCCGGACGGGACCTGGCGCTGCTCGCAGGCGACTTCGCCACCCGCGCCCGGATCGACGCCTACTTCGCCGACCAGGGCGTCGCGCCGCGGGTGGCCGTCGAGGCGGACTCGGCGCTGGCGCTCCTTGAGATCGTGCGGGGCGGAGCGCTGGCCACCGTGCTGCCCACCGCCGTGGCCCTGGACCGGCCGGGACTGTCGCAGGTGCCGCTGCGACCGCCGCTGCCCCACCGCACGGCGGCGCTCCTTACCCGCTCCGGCGGCCACCGCTCGGCAGCCGTATGGGCCTTCGTCGCGCTGCTGCGCACACAGGTGAACGAACGGGGTCTGCCGCCCGCCGGAGCGGCGGAGGGGTGAGGCTCGCCCCCCCCCGAGCCCATGAACGTGTGGTCATAGGGGAAGCGATGGACGCGCTCCCCAACGAGCCGGGGACCCAGCTGAGGGCGCCCGGCTAGGCGGCCTCGTAGTGGTGCGCGCGCCCGCCGCGCCACTTCACCCAGGACGGGTCGTCAAGCAGTCCCTCCGCGTCCGGCAGTCCCGCACGCCGCAGGAATTCGATCACGTCCGCATCGGAGTGCGCGAGTCCGAGGATCTGCTCGCGCGCGACGACCCGCCGGCCGCCAGTACCGAGCGGCGGGTGCACGATTATCGGGGCGGTGGGCATACCTCCAGAGTGCGCGCGTCCAGCGCTACCGGCACGCGGAGGGAGATGCCGTGGCCATCCGCCTGCGTGTGCGCGCGAGGTGGCTGGGAACCCACCGCCGTGCCCGCTGCCCCCTCCCGACAGGGTGGCTGTGACGAATCCGCCCTCACCGAGACCGCCACCGCGCCACACTCTCCCCATGGACGCGG
>NZ_JBNNJZ010000627.1:0-4451 GCF_050270335.1 Streptomyces sp. NPDC059900 | reverse complement strand
GGACACTGCTCCCGCCAGTCAGCCTGCCGCGGGAGCCGGCCGGTGAGCGGGGGCCTGCCGCCGCTGCGGGACCGGCATCTGGCCGCGGGTTTCATCGTAGTGATGTATGTACTGGTCGGAGCCATGGTGGGCGGCGTGTTCGGCGCGGGGTTCGCGCGCAGCGAGCTGTGGGGTGGCGTGGCCGCTCTTGTGGGCGGGGCCCTTGGAGCCGGTTTCGCCGTGTGGCGTATCCGGCGCACCCCCGAGGAAGAGCGGGAAGACGACAGCGGGTACTTCTGACGGCCCGTGACACGCTCTTTGTTGGGGTGGCTGGTCGGGTGCGCCGGCCGCGAGGGCTCGGCTGTGGGTGCTGCCCTTATGATGTCGCCGTGATCATCAGGGGGATAGGTGGGCGGTGGCTCGTCGCCGCATTGAGTGCTTCTGCGGTATTCACCTCGGGGTGCGCGGCCTCGGTCGACGCCGAGGAGTTGCCCGGCGTGTACCGCAGCGACAAGACGGGCGGGGAGATCCGGCTCGATTCCGACAAGACGTTCACCGCTACTGGCATCTCGGCAGACGAAGCCACGGGGAGCGGAGACACCGACCCCACCGACTTCCGTGGCCGATGGGAGTTCGTCTCCGGGGACGAGACCAGCGACTTCGTCTACCTCACGGTCAAGGACGGCGGCCTCGGCAAGGTCGGTGGCATCCAGCTCTACCCCAAGGATTCGCTGGTGGAGTTCCATCCCGATCCGGACGGGCCGCCGTCCGTGGTCCTTGCCAAGGCGGATTCCCCGTAGTTCGCGCCTGCCCCTCCCCGTCCCCCGGCCCCTTCCCGGCGCAGGTCAGGCGAAGGTCAGCGGGATGTCGAGGCGCGCGGTGAGGTCGTCCGGGGTGATTCCGAAGGTGCGGGCGACGCTGATGCCCTGCGGGGTGATGTCGAAGACCGCGTGGTCGGTGTAGACGCGGTTGACGCAGCCCCGGCCGGTGAGCGGGTAGGTGCAGTCGGGGACCAGCTTGGGGGCGCCGTCCCGGGTGAAGAGGGTCATCATCACGAAGACCTGCTTGGCGCCGATCGCCAGATCCATGGCGCCGCCGACGGCGGGGATGGCGTCGGGCGCCCCGGTGTGCCAGTTGGCGAGGTCACCGGCGGCGGAGACCTGGAAGGCGCCCAGGACGCAGATGTCCAGGTGGCCGCCGCGCATCATGGCGAAGGAGTCGGCGTGGTGGAAGTACGCGGCTCCCGGCAGCTCGGTGACGGGGACCTTGCCCGCGTTGGTCAGGTCGGGGTCGATCTGCTCGTCCTGTGCGGCGGGCCCCATGTTGAGCATGCCGTTCTCGGTGTGCAGGACCACGCCGGAGTCGGCGGGCAGATGGTCGGCGACCAGGGTGGGCTGGCCGATGCCCAGGTTGACGTAGGCGCCGTGGGGGATGTCGCGCGCGATGAGGGCGGCGATGTCGTGCTTGTTGAGCGGGCCCTGTGCGGTTGCCGTTCGGTTCGTGGGGGTCATGCGCGGGCTGCCTCCTGCACCACTCGGTCGACATAGATGCTCGGGGTCACGACGGTTTCGGGGTCGAGCGTGCCGGTCTCGACGATTTCGCGGACCTGGGCGATGACCGTGGTGGCCGCGGTGGCCATGACCGGTCCGAAGTTGCGGGCGGTCTTGCGGTAGACGAGGTTGCCCATGCGGTCGGCGCGGTGGGCGCCGATCAAAGCGACGTCGCCCTTGATCGGGTACTCGAGTACGTAGGTGCGGCCGTCGATCTCGCGGGTCTCCTTGCCCTCGGCGAGCAGTGTGCCGGCGCCCGTGGGGCAGTAGAAGGCGCCGATGCCGGCTCCGGCGGCCCGCATGCGTTCGGCGAGGTTGCCCTGCGGGACGACTTCGAGTTCGATGCGGCCTGCGCGGTAGAGCTCGTCGAAGACCCAGGAGTCCGTCTGGCGGGGGAAGGAGCAGATCACTTTGCGGACGCGTCCCTTGGCCAGCAGCGCGGCGAGTCCGGTGTCGCCGTTGCCGGCGTTGTTGGAGACCACGGTGAGGTCTTTGGCGCCCTGGCGGATGAGCGCGTCGATCAGGTCGACGGGCATGCCGGCCATGCCGAAGCCGCCGACCAGGACGGTGGAGCCGTCCTGGATGCCGTGCACGGCCTCGTCGGTGTCGGTGCATGTCACTGCGGTCATCGGGCGTCTCCCGTCACGTTTTCCAGGACTACGGCGAGTGCTTGGCCCACTCCGATGCAGATCGCCGCGATGCCCCACCGTTGGCCGGAGGTGCGCAGCCGGTGGGCGAGGGTGCCCAGCAGCCGTCCTCCGGAGGCGCCCAGGGGGTGGCCAAGAGCGATCGCGCCGCCCTTGGTGTTGACGATGTCCGGGTCCACGTCCCAGGCGTCGACGCAGGCCAGGGACTGGACGGCGAATGCTTCGTTCAGCTCGACGGCGGCGACGTCGGACCAGGCGATGCCCGCGCGCTTCAGGGCCCGGTTGGCCGCTTCGACGGGGGCGTAGCCGAACAGCTGGGGCTCCAGCGCGGACACGCCGCGTCCGGCGATGCGGGCGAGCGGGTCGGTGCCGATGCGCGCGGCGGCGGCACCGGAGCCGAGCAGCACCGCGCAGGCGCCGTCGCTGAGCGGGGATGCGTTGCCGGCGGTGATGACGCCGTCGGGGCGGAAGACGGGCTTGAGCGCGGCGAGTTTCTCGGGCGTGGAGCCGGGGCGGATGCCCTCGTCCCGGTCGAGCACGGCGCCCGTGGCGTCGGCGACGGGTACGACCAGGTCGTCGTAGAAGCCGGTGTTCCAGGCGTCGTCGGCAAGGCGGTGGGAGCGGGCGGCGAAGGCGTCCTGGCGGTCGCGGGTGACGGCAAAGCGCTCGGCGAGTTGTTCGTTGGCCTCGCCCAGGGAGACGGTCCACTCCTTGGGCATGCGCGCGTTGACCAGCCGCCAGCCCAGCGTGGTGGACACGGCCGTCACATCCCCGGCCGGGAAGGCCTTTGCGGGCTTGGGCAGGACCCAGGGCGCCCGGGTCATCGACTCGACGCCGCCGGTCAGCACGATGTCCGCGTCGCCGGTTTCGACGGCGCGGGAGGCGATGATCGCCGCGTCCAGCGATGAACCGCACAGCCGGTTCACGGTGGTGGCCGGTACCGAGGTCGGCAGCCCGGCCAGGAGGACGGCCATCCTGCCGACATTGCGGTTGTCCTCGCCGGCGCCGTTGGCGTTGCCCCAGACGACGTCGTCGATCTCTGCCGGATCGAGGCCGGGGGCCTTGGCCAGGGTCGCGGTGATGGCCGAGGCGGCGAGGTCGTCGGGCCGTACGTCCGCGAGGGCTCCGGCGAACCGGCCGAAGGGGGTGCGTGCTGCTGCGTACAGATAGCTGTCGGTCACACGCTCACGGTAGGAGCGCACGCTTCATCACGTCCAAGACCTAGTTCGCATGAATTAATAAGCATGATTTATGAATGTGGTTAGGGTGGGTGCATGGAACTGCGTCAGCTCCGGTACTTCCTGGCCCTGGCCGAGGAGTGCCACTTCGGCCGCGCGGCGGCCCGCCTGCACGTGGCGCAGCCGGCGCTGTCCCAGCAGATCAAGCAGCTGGAACGGGAGCTTGGCGTTGCGCTCTTCCACCGGACGACGCGACGGGTCGAACCGACCGAAGCCGGCCGCGAGTTGACCGGCTATGCGCGGGCGCTGGTCCTGGAGGAGGAGCGCGCCCGCGTACACATGCGGGAACTGGCGACCGGGCACGCGGGACGGGTCGCCGTGGGGTTCATCGGGACGGCCACCTACGACGTTCTGCCGCACATCGCCCGCACGGTACGCGCGCAGCTGCCGGGGATCACCATGGACCTGCGGGGCGAGGTGCTGGCCCCCGAGCTGGTCGAGGGGCTGCTCGCCGGCACCTACGACCTGGCGGTGATCCGCGGCGCGGCCACCGACCCCGACATCCGCCTCACTCCCCTGCGGTCCGAGCCGCTGGTGGCCGTGCTGCCCTCGCACCACCCGCTGGCCGGCCGGCCGAGCCTGGCGCTGGGGGCGCTGGCCGGCGAGCCGTTCGTCATCCACCCCTCGCAATCCCGCTCCTCGATGTACGAGCGCGTCCTGGCCTCCTGCGCGCGGGCCGGCTTCCGGCCCGCCTCGCTGACCGAGGTCGCGGAGACGGCCACCCTGGTCGTCTTCGTGGCAGCCGGTCACGGAGTGGCCCTGGTGCCGCAGTCGGTGCAAAGCCTCAGCCTCGAGGGCGTCACCTACGTACCGCTGGACGAACCCGAGTCGGTCGACCTGCTCCTGGCCCGCCGCGCGCACCGCAACTCCCCCGCGGCCGAGCAGGTCGCCACCGTGATCGAGCAGAGCGTGAGCAGTCACGTCACCCGGCGGCAGGTGAGTCCCTGAACGTGGCCGCCGGTTCGCTGCGGGAGCGGATGCCGAGCTTGGAATAGACGTGCGTGAAGTGGTACCGCACGGTCTTTACCGAGATGAAC
>NZ_JBNNJZ010000626.1:0-4471 GCF_050270335.1 Streptomyces sp. NPDC059900 | reverse complement strand
GTGTCACCCCGCTCGCCGCGGACGTCACGGCGGACGGCTTCTGCGCGGACCTGCGCGCCGCCGCCGCGCATGCACCGCTGACCGGGGCTGTCGTCTACGCCCCCGCCGTGCCGCCCGGAACGGTGGCACGACTCGTGCGGCCCGTCGTCGCGGGACCGCTCGTCCTCCTGGTGACGAGCGAATGGGCCGCACCCGGCCGCCCCGGCACCGACGCAGGGCCGTGGACCCCCAACGCCCTTCCCGCCGAAGCCCGTTCGGGGGCGGCGGGCAGGCTGCTCGTATTGGGCTGGCACGGAGAAGGCCGCACGGCGCGCTGGCACACTCCGCAGGAGATCTCCGCCGCTGCCCTGGCCCTGCTGGACGCGCCGGCCGGCCGGGACACCGCGCTCGGGGCGCTGCGCCCGTGGTCGGCACGACCTGTGTGAGCGCCCGCGCGATGTCCGCCCCCGGGCCAGGGAGTCAACTTCTGGCAGGGATGAGCATCCCCAGTAAGCTTCCGGGTGCGGCAGGCGGATCACCGCCGGTCGACGATGTCACGGGGCGAGACCGAGCCGGTCGTCGTGTCCACGCCGAGGGGAAGAGAGACCAGGCCATGCTGGGCGCCGAGCGAAGGAAGAGGCTGCTTCACGCGGTGCGCGCGGAAGGCGTCGCTCATGTGGGCACGCTCGCCGAGCGGCTAGACGTCAGCCCGTCGACCATCCGCAGGGATCTGTCCGCGCTGCAGGCCCAGGGCCTGTTGAACCGCACCCACGGCGGGGCGATGGTCGAGGCGATCCAGGCGGAGGAGCCCGACCGGCCGCAGCGCAGCGGGGTCGCGTCCTGGGAGAAGAGCAAGCTGGCCGCCGCCGCCGTGGAGCACGTCGCCCCCGGTGCCACGATCCTGATCACGGGCGGTACGACCACCGCCGCGATGGTGCCGCTGCTCGACGGGATCGAGCGGCTGACGGTCGTGACCAACTCGCTGCATCTGGCCGGTGAACTCGCCCAGTTCGAGGAGATCAGCACCGTCGTGCTCGGCGGATACCTGCGTCACCGTGAGATGTCCCTGCTGGGCCATCTGACGCGCCAGGCACTGGAGGAGTTGCAGGTCGACGAGGCATTCGTGGGTGCCTACGGCATCACGGCGGCCGGGATCAGCGGCGCCCACGTCGACGAGGCGGAGACCGACCGCTGGCTGCTCTCGCGGGTGGAGCGGATCACGGCCCTGGTCGACGGATCGAAGTTCGGCCGCTCGGGCCCGGTCCGGATCGCGCCCGCAAGCCAGCTGGACCGGGTCATCACCGACGGCTCGGCGCCCGGGGACCAGCTGGCGGCGCTGCGCGCCGCCGGGGTCGACGTCGTGCAGGTCTGAACCGGCGTCGTGCAGGTCTGAACCGGCGTCGTGCAGGCCCGAACCGGCGTCGTGCGGGTCCGGGCCGAGACCGTCACTCTCCCGCAGGCCGGAACCCCGCCCACTCGACCCAGACCTCCTTGCGCGGAACGCCCCATCCCTCGGCCAGCGCTTCGGCCGCCGCGTCCAGGGCCTGGCTCTGGTGGCCCCGGTCGGAACCGTGTATGACCGCCAGCGGCCAAGCCGTCACGATTCCGTGTCCCGAACTGGTCATGACGGCGTCACTGAGCACGGCGATCACCCCGGAGAGCGGCAGGCCGAGTGCTGCGGCGACCTGTCCGCACAGGTGCTTGAGCCGTGCCGCGTCGCGTTCGTAGTCGGCGTCCTTCGGGGCGGTCACCTGGATCACGGGCATATGGGTGCTCCTTCTCGATGTCGCGGGGAGAGAGGGCGGGTGCCGGGCTGAGGCTAAGCGCGCCCCTGAAGCCGGTCAAGAAAAAATGAGCAATAAAAATCAAGGCTTGCTTGTTATTGACTGACCTTGGTGGCGGGGGCTAGAAAGCAGTCATCAAGGCCCATGCGGCCGAATCTCCCCCTTGACGACGGAGGTTGTGCACCATGGCTGTCGCCAGACGAGCGCTCCTTGGCGCCGCCGTGGCAGGCGCCGGCGCGGTCGGTTTCGCCCGGCGCTCCGGTTTCTCGCCCTCCAACACGGGCTCGGCAGGAGCGGACACGCTCACCTTCTCGCTGTGGGGCGCCGACACCGAGATCGCGGCCTTCCAGGCCCTGGCCCGCGCGTACGAACGACGCCACAGCGGCATCCGGGTACAGATCCGGATGGAGTCCTACCAGCAGATGTACACCAACATGGACGCGCTGCTCGCCGGCGGCCGGGCCCCCGACCTGTTCCGCTGCGACTACGCGAACCTGGGGATGTACAGCGCGAGCGGCCAGCTCCTCGACCTGAGCCCCTACCTCGGCGAGCAGGACCGCGAAGCCTTCCTGCCCGCCCTGTGGGAGGCCGTCTGCCACGAGGGCAAGCCGTACGCAGTCCCCCACCACACCGACACGACGGCGGTCCTGTACCGCAAGGACATGTTCCGTACCGCGGGCATCACCTCGGTGCCCGCCTCCCTGGACGAGGCCTGGACGTGGGACGAGTTCACCGAGATATGCGCACGACTGAGCAAGAAGCTGCACGGCGTCTACCCCTTCGTCTACGGCTGGCAGCAGACCGGCGCGTTCCGCTGGCTGACGTGGCTGTGGCAGGCCGGCGGACGCATCCTCGACGAGAGCCGCACCGCGCCGGCGATCGAGTCCGCGGCCGGACTGCGCGCCCTGCGCTTCACCCAGGACTTCTTCCGCCAGGGCTTCGTCCCGCCCAACAGCTCGGTCAAGAGCGCCGCGTTCCCCGACGCCCTGTTCACCGCGGGCACCGTCGCCATGAGCTTCGCCGGTGACTTCCTGCTGCCGACCATCGACCCGGCGCTGAAGAAGGACCTGTACGGCGTCACCTTCCAGCCGCGCGGACGCCAGGCGGCCACCGACCTGGGCGGCAACGCAGTCGTTGCCACCCGCGACACCGAGAACCCCGAACTGGCGGCGGATTTCCTCAAGTTCCTCGCCGAAGTGGAGAACATGGCCCGCTTCTGCGAGCAGTGCGTCGTCCTGCCCACCCGCAAGTCCCTGCTCGGCAAGCCCCTCGACTACGCGGTGCGCCCCGACCTGATGCCCGTATACGCCGAACAGGCCACCGCGCTCACCCCGGCCATGACCGCACAGGTCGCCGTGCCCGGCTTCGGCCGCATCAACTCCGCGCTCCAGGACGAACTGGAAGCCGCCTTCGTCAACCGGCAGCCCGCCGACGTGACCCTGCGCAACATCGCCGCATCCACCCGCACCGCGCTGGCCTCCGCGTAAGGCCCTCCCTACCGCACCCAGGAGTTGCCATGGCCACCCTCGCCTCGTCGCCGCGCGATGTGCGCCCGCCCGCCCCGGCGCCCGCGGCGCCCTCCCCGCGAAAACGCAGAGCCGCGCGTTTCCGCGAAACGCTCGCCGCCTACTGCACGCTGGGCCCCAACCTGATCCTCGTCACGGTTTTCCTGCTGGTCCCGCTGGTCATGGCCCTGGTGCTGAGCTTCCAGTACAGCACCGGCCTCGCCTCACCCACCTGGGCCGGCCTCGCCAACTACCGCCAACTGGCCGGTGATCCCGTCTTCTGGCGCACGGTGGTGAACACCGCCGTCTTCTGCGTGGCGACCGTGCCCGTGGAGATGGCGCTGGGGCTCGGCGTCGCTCTGCTGTTCAACAAGGTGATGCCCGCACGCCCGCTGTGGCGCACCCTCGTCTACCTGCCCATGGTCATCTCCGGCGTGGCCACCGCCCTCATCGGCACCCTGATGTTCGACCAGAACATCGGCCTGCTCAACAAGCTGCTCGCCACCTTCGGACTGCCCGCGGCGCCGTGGCAGACCAGCGGCGGCACCGCCATGGTCTCCGTCGTCCTGATCACGCTGTGGATGCGCATCGGCTTCAACATGGTGATCTACCTGGCCGGCCTGCAGGGCATCTCGCCCGAGATGTACGAGGCGGCCGAAGTGGAGGGCGCCGGGCCCTGGCAGCGGCTGCGCAACATCACCGTCCCGCTGCTGGGCCCCTCGACGTTCTTCCTGCTCATCATGAACGTCATCTACTCCTTCCAGGTCTTCGACACCGTCTACGTGATGACCCTCGGCGGGCCGGGACATGCCACCGACGTCATGATCACTTACGCCTACCGCAACGGCTTCGAAGGACGCCAGCAGGGCTACGCGGCCGCCATCGGCATCGTCCTGTACGTCATCGTCATGATCTTCACGGCGCTGCAGTGGCGCTTCAGCCGCAACCGGGACACCGTCGGCTGACCTCGCACACCCCACCGGCTTCCTCCCCTCCCGCCTGCCCCGAAGGACACCGATGTCCGTCACCTCCCCGGCCAGACACCCCGCACCCCCGACCCGCCCCTCCGCGGCGACGCGCCCCGGGCGCCGCGACCGTCACCGCCCGCTGCGCGTGGCAGCAGCGGCCGTCATCGGGCTGGCCATGGCCCTGCCCCTGTTCTGGATGATCCTGGTCGCCTTCTCGCCCATCGCGGACCTGCAC